>CAZQPN010000126.1:0-7369 GCA_964595215.1 uncultured Rubrivivax sp.
CGACCAACGGATTAAGAGTCCGCTGCTCTACCAACTGAGCTAAGAGCCCCGGGTCGCCCGGCAACCGCCAACCGCGTCGACACAAAGGAGGCGGGATGCAAGGCGCTCGACGCGACCAGATCCAAGCTTCCAAGTCCAGATTTTATGCCATCGGCAGACCTCCGCCGCCCGGCACGGCGGCTGCTCGTTCAGCCGTCCTCGCCCGCCACCCGCCGACGCGCCTCGTGAAGCGTGTGCAACGTGATCTTGCGCACCTCGGCCTTGCTCTGCTCGATGTGGCTCTTCAGCAGCAGCCGCGCCGGGTCGCCCTTGCGCTGGATGACGGCACGCAGGATCTTGGCATGCTCGGCGTAGGTGGCCTCGATGCGGTCGGCGCGCGTGAAGTCCAGTCGCCGCACGATGCGGATGCGCTCGGTCACATCCTGGTGCACGCGCGCGATCTCGGCGTTGCCGGTGGCGCTGACCAGCGTGGCGTGAAAGGCCTCGTCGAGCTCGCCGACGGCGCGCGGATCGGCCAGACGCTCGGCCGCGGGCACCAGCCATGCCGCCTTCAGCCCTTCCAGCGCCGCCGGGTCCTCGCGCCGCGCCACCAGACGGTCGACGCTGGCCAGCTCCAGCACGATCCGCAGGTCGTAGAGCTGGTCCAGCCGCACGAAGTCGATCGGCATCACGAACCAGCCGCTCTTGGCCTCCACGCCCAGCAGGCCCTCGTTGCGAAGGCGGAACAAGGCCTCGCGAACCGGCGTGCGGCTGACCCCCAGGCGCTGCCCGATCTCGGTCTCCGAGAAGCGGTCGCCCGGGACCCAGCGGAAGTCGTGCAGCTCGGCCTTCAGCGTCGCGTAGACCTGCTCGGCCAGGTTGCCGCGCAGCGCGGGCTCGGGCAGCGAGACGGCGTTCATGCGGCCATCATGCCGCAAGATGGCAGGCCACCAGCCGCTCCCCCGGCAGACGCACGACGGGCGGTGCCTGGCGCGCGCAGCGGTCCTCGCCATCCGGGCATCGCCCGTGGAAGCGGCAGGCCTGTGGCGGCGGATCGATCGGGCTGGCCACCTCGCCCGTGAGGCGGATACGCGGCCCCTGGCCAGGGATGGACGACACCAGCGCCTGCGTGTACGGGTGGCGCGGTCCACGAAACATCGCCTCGGACGGCCCGACCTCGACCAGCTTGCCCAGGTACATCACGGCCACGCGGTCCGTCAGCAGGCGCACGACGTTGAGGTCGTGCGACACGAACAGGACGCTCAGCCCGAGCTCACGCCGCAGCCGGTCCAGCAGCTGCAGCACGACGGCCTGCACCGACACGTCCAGCGCCGCCGTCGGCTCGTCCAGGATCAGCAGCCGCGGCTGCACCGCCAGGGCGCGCGCGATGCCCACGCGCGCCTTCTGCCCACCCGACAGCTGGTGCGGGTAGCGCGACAGCAGCTCGCTCGGCAGCCCCACCTGCTCGGCCACCTCGTCCACCCGTCGCTTCGCCGCGCCTCCGCGCATGCCCTGGAGCAGCGCCAGCGGCTCGGTGATGGTGTCGCGCGCGGTGTAGCGCGGGTTCAGGCTGTCGGTCGGGTCCTGGAACACCATCTGGATACGCGCGCGGGCGGCGGTGCGGGCAAAACGCAGCGCCGGCGTCGCGGCCAGATCTTCGCCCTCGAACACGATGCGGCCCTCCGTCGGGTCCAGCAGGCGCGCCAGCAGCCGCACCAGCGTCGACTTGCCGCAGCCGGACTCTCCGACCAGGCCGACGCTCTCGCCGGCGGCTATCGTCAGCGACACGTCATCCACCGCATGCAGCAGCGCGCCGCGCCGGCCGGCGACCGGAAAGCGCTTGTGCAAACGCTCGACCTGCAGCAACGGCTCAGACACGGGCGGCCTCCGGTGCGACTGGGACCGCACGCGCAACCCCCGCGCCGGTGGATGTCACCTGGTCCAGCGGATGCCAGCAGGCCACCGCGTGCGCCGCCCCCGCCGGCAGCCGCGGCCGCTCGGCTAGGCAACGGTCGGTCACGCGCTCGCAGCGGCCGGCGAAACGGCATGCGGGCAGGTCGCTGCGGCGCAGGTCGGGCAGTTGACCGGGCACCGGCTGCAGACTGGCGACGGTGCTGCGCTCGCCTGGCGTGGAGCTCATCAGCCGCGCGGTGTAGGGGTGGCGCGGGCGGGCAAACAGGTCGGCCGTCGGGGCCGACTCGACCGCGTGGCCGGCGTGCATGACGACGATGCGGTCGCAGTGGTCCGCCGCCAGCGCCAGATCGTGGGTGATGAAGAGGGTGGCCATCTGGCGGCTGCGCGCGAGGTCGGTGATGAGGTCCATCACCGCGGCCTGCGTCGTCACGTCCAGCCCGGTGGTGGGCTCGTCAGCGATCAGCAGGCTCGGCCTGCAGGCCAGCGCCAACGCGATCATCACGCGCTGGCACATGCCGCCCGACAGCTCGAAGGGGTAGGCGGCCAGCCGCCGCTCGGGGTCGGCGATGGCGACGTCACGCAGCGCCTGCACGCTGCGCTGGCGCAGGCTCGTGCGCAGGTCGGTGCCGCCGGCCGCCGCGTGGCGGCGCAGCACGTCGGCGATCTGGGCACCGACCGGACGGATGGGATTGAGCGCAGTGCGCGGACTCTGGAAGATCATCGAGATCTCACGCCCGCGCAAATCGGCCAGTGCCGACTCGCTGGCCTTCAGCAGGTCCATGCCGCCGAACACCGCGCTGCCGCCGGTCACGCGCGCGGCGCGGTCGCTGATACCGAGCAGTGCATAGCTCAGCACGCTCTTGCCAGAGCCGCTCTCGCCGACCAGGCCGACGATCTCGCCCTTGTGCAGCGTCAAGTCGACACCTTCGAGCGCGTGCACCGTGCCGCTGCGAGTACGGAACTCGAGCCCAAAGTCGCGCAGCTCGAGCAGTGGGGGCTGCACAGTCATCTGGATACTCCCTGCAAGGCCGTTCGAAGGACGGTTGTCGGCCCAGAGCGGCTGCCACTCACGTGCGCCTCCGCGGATCGAAGATGTCGCGCAATGCGTCGCCCAGCAGGTTGAAGGTGAAGACCGCGAGCATCAGGACGAGACCCGGGAACAGGCTCACCCACCATTCGCCGCTGACGATGAACTGCGCACCCTCGGCCACCAGGATGCCCCACTCCGGCGTCGGCGGCCGCACACCCAGCCCGATGAAGCTCAGGCCGGCGGCGTTCAGGATGGCCCAGCCCATGTTCAGGCTGACTTGCACCATCGCCGGCGGCAGCGCGTTCGGGAACAGGTGCATCGCCAGGATGCGCATGTCGCCGTTGCCCGACAGCCGAGCCGCCTCCACCCAGCCGGCGCCCCTTCGCACGTTGGCCTCGGCGCGCGCGACGCGGATGTAGAACGGCAGGTTGATGACCGCGGTGGCCAGGATGATGTTGCCCACCGTGTTGCCCAGGGCGGCGACGATGCCCATTGCCAGCACGAACAGCGGGAAGGCCATGATGGTGTCGGCGCCCCGGCTCACGATGCGGTCCCACCAGCCGCCGAAGAAGCCGGCCGCCAGCCCGAGCGGCATGCCGATGACGAAGGACATCAGCACCGCGCTGAAGGCAATGCCCAGGTCCAGCCGCGTGGCGACGACGACGCGCGAGAAGATGTCGCGACCCAGCGCGTCGGTGCCGAACCAGTGGTCGGCCGTCGGCGGCTGCAGCGCCGGGCCGACGTTGCTGGCCAGCGGGTCGTAGGGCACGATCGACGGCCCGATCAGCGCCATCACGACGAAGCCGACGAACAGCGTCGCGGCCAGCAGCGTCACCGGGTTCTCGGACAGCACGTGCCGGACGTGCCCGAGCGTGCTGGAGTTGGCGGTGGTCGCCGCGGTGCTGTTCGCGCTCATCGGTCAGGCCTCGATCGTCACGCGCGGGTCGACCAGCACGTACAGCAGGTCGACCAGCAGGTTGAGGGCGACGAAGAGCAGCCCCATCGTCAGGACGAAGCCCTGCACCGGCGCGTAGTCGCTGGCGGTCAAGGCGTCGATCGCATAGCTGCCGACACCCGGCCAGCCGAAGACCTTCTCGATGATGACCGACGAGCCGATCATGAAGCCGAACACCATGCCCAGCGTGGTGATCACCGGCAGCAACGCGTTGCGCAGCGCATAGCGCACCAGCACCGTCGTGTCCGACAGCCCGCTCGCGCGCGCCGTGCGGATGAAGTCCGACGACAGCACGGCGATCATCGACGCGCGCGTCATGCGCGCGATCGGCGCGAGCACGAAGATCGCCATCGACACCACCGGCAGGATCAGCTGCTTGGCCGCGGCCCACCACAGGGCGCCGTCCCCGGCGATCGCGGCGTCGATCAGGTACAGGCCGGTGACCGTCTCCGGCGGCGACCAGACCGGGTCCAGCCGGCCGAGCGGCGATGGTGCCCAGCCGAGCAGGAAGTAGAAGACGTAGGCCAGCAGCAGCCCGGTGAAGAAGGTCGGCAGCGAGACACCGGCGGTGATGACGACGCGCGAGAGCTGGTCGAACCACGAGCCCGGACGCGTGGCCGCCAGCACGCCCATGGGAATCGCCAGCGCGCAGGCCAGCACCAGGCCGAGCAGCACCACCTCGAGCGTCGCCGGCAGGCGCGCCAGCAGCTCCTGCAGCACCGGCTGACCGGTCGTCAGCGACAGCCCCAGGTCACCGCGCAGCAGCTGACCCACGTAACTGAAGAACTGCTCGATCAGCGGCCGGTCCAGGCCGAGCTGTCGGCGCACCTCCTCCACCGCCTCCTGTGTCGCCGCGCCGCCGGCGAAGTAGGCAGCGGGGTCGCCCGGGATCGCGCGCGTCAGCAGGAAAGTGATGATCACCACGCCGACCAGGTTGGGCAGCGCCGCCAGCAGGCGCTTGAGCACGACACGGATCATGCGGCCACCTCGATCGCGTCGGGCGTCCGGTCGGGCGCCGGTAGCGCCGACAGCAGCTCACCCAGCCGCGCCGCCCAGCCGACGATGCCGCCCTGCGCGACCACCATCTCGATCGTCGCGGCCTTGAACGCCGGGAAGTAGCTCGCCGTCGCCTCCTCGACGAGCAGGCACTCGTAGCCGCGGTCGTTCGCCTCGCGCATCGTCGTCTGCACGCAGACCTCGGTCGTGACGCCCGCGAAGACCAGCTGCGTGACGCCACGGGGTTGCAGCTCGGCCTGCAGCGGCGTGCCATGGAAGGCGCCCTTGCCCGGCTTGTCGATCACGATCTCGCCGGGCAGCGGGGCCAGCGCCGGCACGATCTCGCAGCCCGGCTCGCCGCGCACCAGCAGCCGGCCCATCGGGCCGGCGTCGCCGATGCGCAGCGCAGGCGCGCCGCGGTCGCGCTTGGCCGGCGGGCAGTCCGACAGATCGGGCGCGTGCGACTCGCGCGTGTGCACGATCGGCCAGCCGCGCACACGCCAGGCTGCCAGCAGCGCACGCGTCGGCTCGATGGCGGCCTCGAGCAGCGACACGTCGTTGCCCAGCGCGGCGCCGAAGCCGCCGGGCTCGATGAAGTCGCGCTGCATGTCGATGACCACCAGCGCGGCGCGTCCGGGCTGCAGCGAGAAGTCGAACGGGCGGGCGCGGACGACGGTGCTCATGCGGACGCCTCCGGCGCATGGTGGCCGCCGCCCATGTGGCGGCCGATGTCGTGCCGGTCTGCGCCGGCGGTCGGTGCGCTGTGCACGATGCGGCCCTCGCTCATGACGACGACACGGTCGGCCACGTGCAGCAGTTCGTCGAGGTCCTCGCTGACCATCAGCACCGCGGCGCCGCCGTCGCGTGCCGCGACGAGCCGCCGATGCACCTCGGCCACCGCGGTGAAGTCCAGGCCGAACACCGGGTTGGACACGAGCAGCAGCGCGGCGTCGTCCGACAGTTCGCGCGCCAGCACGGCACGCTGCACGTTGCCACCGGACAGCGTGCCGATGGGCGCCATCTCGCCGCGCGTTCGCACCCCGAAGCGTCCGATCAGCTCGCGCGCACGCTGGCGCAGCGCGCCGGCTCGGCGCCAGCCCGCGCGCGCATAGGGCGGCTCGTCGAAGCTGCGCAGGCCGATGTTGTCGGCCACGCTCATCGCGCCGACGCAGGCGTTGCGCAGCGGCTCCTCGGGCAGGCTGCGCACGCGCAACGCATGGTTCTGGGCCCGCGTCGCGCGGAAGGGCTGGCCGGCCACCGTCACTTCGCCGCCGGCCCGCTCGCGCTGGCCGACGAGGGCCTCCATCAGCTCGCGCTGGCCGTTGCCGGAGACACCGGCGACGCCGACGATCTCGCCGGCGCGCACCGTCAGGTCCAGGCCGTCGACCGCCACTTCGCCGCGGTCGCCGTCGACGCGCAGGCCACGCACCTGCAGCCGCACCTCGCCGGGCTCGCGCACAGAGCGCGGCACCGCGTCCCCGCGCGCCTCGTGGCTCGCGCCATCGTCGCCCGCCCCCTCGCTGGCGCCGACCATCATCGCCGCCAGTGCCGCCGGGTCGGTGTCGACCACCGCCAGACTGCCGACGTGGTGGCCGCGCCGCAGCACGCTGACGTCGTCGGCGAAGCCGGTGACCTCGCGGAACTTGTGCGTGATCAGCACCACGCTGCAGTCGCCGGCGTGGGCGCGGGCGCGCAGCGCGCCGAGCACCTCGTCGGCCTCCTGCGGCGTCAGCACCGAGGTCGGTTCGTCGAGGATCAGCAGTCGTGGCTTCAGGAACAATTGCTTGAGGATCTCGAGTTTCTGCTTCTCGCCCGCCGACAGCTGCAGCGGCGTGGCGTCGAGGTCGAGCTGGAAGGGCGCGGCGGCCATGAAGGCACGCAGTTCCTCGCGCACGCGCGGCCACGGGATCACCGCCGGCAGGTCGCCGCGCGCCAGCAGCAGGTTCTCGGCCACCGTCATGCCGGGCACGACCGTGAAGTGCTGGTAGACCATGCCGATGCCGAGCGCGCGTGCGACGGTGGGCGCGTGGATGTCCTGCTCGCGCCCGTCGAGCAGCACCGCACCCTCGTCCGGACGGTGGTAGCCGACGATGCACTTGACGAGCGTGCTCTTGCCGGCGCCGTTCTCGCCCAGCAGCGCATGCACGGTGCCCGGGCGCACGCGGATCGAGACGTCGTCGAGCGCGGTGAAGCCACCGAAACGCTTGGTCAGGCGCACCGTCTCGAGCGACAGGGCCGTCGGCATGGGATTCACGGCAAGGCCTCCAGCAGCGCCTGCGACGTCGCCACGGCGCCGAACACCCCGCCCTGCATCAGCACCATCCGGATCGCCGCGGCGTGGTTGCCGGCGTCGGTGGCACCGGTGCAGTCCTCCAGCAGCACGCATTCGAAGCCGCGGTCGTTTGCCTCGCGCATCGTCGTGTGCACGCAGACATCGGTCGTGATGCCGGTCAGCACCAGGTTGCGGATGCCGCGCGTGTGCAGGATCAACTCGA
>CAZQPN010000127.1:0-7366 GCA_964595215.1 uncultured Rubrivivax sp.
TTAACTGGCCCAGAGGCCGCTCGGGCTACCCGAGCTGGTCCGAGGCCTGAAGATACAAGGCCGCGGTCCGGGGCCGTTTCGCTGGCCGCATCACGCCCTGCGTGAAGCGGTGCACGATCGTCCGCCGATCCGGCTGGCGGGCCTCGGGCCGCGGGCCGGTTGATGCGCCACCCGGGCCTCCGGCGCCACGGCGCCGGCGCCCCAGGCGGCCACCGTCTCAGTCGCCGGTCCGGCCAGGCATGCGCACGTCGACCCACACGAGGCGGTGGTCCGACGACGGGAACGGGAAGGTCCCGACCAGCGAGAACAGCGGATCGTTCTGCGCCGGCCAGAACACGCCGGCGGCCTGGATGGCCAGGTTGCGTCGGGGCAGCACGTAGTCGGCGCGCAGGTTGCCGGGGGTCGTGTCGGTGAAGTCGGCGGTGTCGAAGGCCGGATCCCCGAGGTGCGTGGCGTTCGCGCCGCTTTGAAGCAGTGCCTGCTCCGTCCCGCCGGCACTGTCCGGCGTCACACGGGTGTTGACCAGGGGATGCTCGAGCAACTGCTGCGCCGCGCCCGGGATGCTGTCGCCGTCGAAGGGGTCCGAGTTCTGATCGCCGGCGATCACGAACAACGCCCCCGCGGGCAGGCCACCGCGCACACCGGCGTCGTCGTAGACGTACCGGGACCTCTGCGGTTGGATGTAGTCGGCCCAGAAGCGGATCTCGTCGAAGTTGCGCGTGCCGTTGCGGTCCTCCGGGCCGTCGAACACGGGCGGCGTCGGGTGGCTGACGAGGAAGTGGACCGCCCGCTGCGCGCGTTCATCGATGACGATCGGGACGTCCCAGTGGCTCTTCGACGACAGACGAAGCACCGCGAGTTCGGCGGCCGAGTAGAAGCTGCCCGTGTCGCCGTCTCCATCACTGTCGAGCGGGTCCGTGGGCAGCAGGGCGCCCGGCATGTCCTTCCACAGAAAGTGCTGGAAGGTGCGGACCCGGTCGAAGTCGATCGGATACCGCGAGTACACGACCATGCCGAACTGACCCGGGAAGAAGCCGAAGCCGAAGGCGTCGTTGGGCCCACCGACGCCGCCGCTGTTGTCGAGGTCCAGCCCCGACGGGATTCCCGTGTTCGACGGCGCCACGAAACGGTACCGGTAGCGGATCGGCTCCGCGCCTCCCTGGGAGACCCCCAGGTAGTTGTCCTGGAACAGCTGCGCCGCCGCGCCCCCGGCGTCGTGGTCGAACTCGTTGATCAGCAGCACGTCGGGCCGGACGCGCTGGATGATCTCGGCGACGGCGGCCGCCTGTGGGTTGCCTGGCAGGCTCAGGTCGTTGATCAGGTCGCCCGCGTTGAACCGATTCAGAGATGCGTTGAAGGTGGCGAAGCGCACCGTCGGACGCACTGCCGGGGCCTCCGCCGCCGTATCGGACTGGGCCCGCACCGGGGCGGAGACGGACCCGCCGAACAGGCCCGTGGCGGCGGCGAGCAAGAGAGGGCCGAAGCGATTGGACTGACTCATTGCGATCTCACCGGCAGTGTCTGGGCTCCCGACCGTAAACCCCGCCGGTGTCGGTTTCGTGAACCGCGTCGTTGCGCGTCCCTGCGCCCGGATCCGCCGTCCCGTCGGCAGGCACCGATGCGACATCACGCGCAGTCACGGGCCGGTCACGGGGACGATCTACCGTGCCGGACACCGTCCACCTGCTGCCGAGCCCCAAACCATGAAATCTTCCACCGAGCGGCCCCGTGTCGGCCACGGGTTTGCCCGCACCCCGATCGCGAGTCTGCTGCGGCCGTGGATGATGGTCGCCTGTGCGCTGGTGGCCACCCCGGGCTTCGCCGCCGTCATGATCAGCCAGGTCTACGGGGGCGGCGGCAACTCGGGCGCACCCCTGGGCAACGACTTCGTCGAGCTGCACAACAGCGGCAGCGCGGCCGTCGACGTCAGCGGATGGTCGGTCCAGTACGCCTCGGCCAGCGGGTCCACCTGGGGCGGCGGTCAGCTGACGGTGCTGGCGGGCTCGATCCCGGCCGGCGGCTACTACCTGGTGCAACTGGCGGCCGGCGCCAACGCGCCGGCCCCGCTGCCGGCCCCCGATGCTGTGGGCAGCACGGCGATGAGCGGGTCGTCTGGCAAGGTCGCGCTGGTCAGCCACGCCAATGCGTTGGCCGGCGCCTGCCCGCTCGGCGATGCCGGCGTCGTCGACTTCGTGGGTTACGGCGCTGCGAACTGCGCGGAGACCGCCCCGGCGCCGGGCCTGTCCAACACCACGGCCGCGATCCGCGCCAGCATCGGCAACGGCTGTGTCGACAGCGGCAACAACAGCGCCGACTTCGCCGCGCTGGCGCCGCTGCCGCGCAACAGCAGCGCGCCGGCGCAGCCGTGCCGCGGTGGCGGTGGCGGGCCCCTGCCTCTGGCCGCACGGATCTTCGAGATCCAGGGCGCCGGCGCGCAGAGTGCGCTGGCCGGGCAGCGCGTGGTCACGGAAGGCGTGGTGACCAAGCTCGTCAACAACGGCTTCTTCATGCAGGACCTGCAGGGCGATGGCAACGGCGCGACGTCCGACGGCATCTTCGTGTTCACCGGTTCGACGAGGTATCCGGCCGTGGCGCCGGGCCACCTCGTCAGCGTGCTCGCGACCGTCGTCGAGTTCAACACCGGGGCCCTGCCCACGCCACAGGTCCCGACGCCGACGCTGACCGAGCTGTCGTCGGTGGGTGGTGTCACCTTGCTCGGCACCGGCTACACGGTCGCCCCGACGCCCGTGACCTTGCCGGAGGCCTTCGAGGGCGAACTGGAGCGCTTCGAGGGCATGCTGGTGAGACTGGCCGGGCCGTTCACCGTCGGGCAGAACTTCTTCCAGGGCCGCTACGGCCAGTTGACCCTGGGGGCCGGTGGCCGGCTGGAGACACCGACCAACCGCTTCCGCCCGGGCACGCCACAGGCCGTGGCGCTGGCCGACGAGAACGCGCGCCGGCGCATCCTGCTGGACGACGGCAGCAGCCTGCAGAACCCCAATCCCACGCCCTACCTCGACGTCGCCACCGGGCTGCCGCGCGCCGGCGACCTCGTCGGCGCGATCACGGGGGTCATCGACTACGGCCTGGCCACCAACGCCAACCCGGGCCTGGGCGACTACAAGATCCACCCGACGGAGGCCCCGGTCTTCTCAAGCGCGAACGCCCGTACGGCGGCCCCCGCGCCCACCGGGGGCAATGTCAAGGTGGCCAGCTTCAACGTGCTCAACTTCTTCACCACTTTCCGCGACGGCACCACGGCCGACGGCCAGACCGGCCAGGGCTGCGCCCTGGACGGCACCGTCGGCGCAGGCAACTGCCGCGGCGCGAACAGCCTCGGGGAGTTCCAGCGGCAGCGCACGAAGATCGTCGAGGCGCTGGCGGCGATCGACGCCGACGCCGTCGGGCTGATGGAGATCCAGAACAACGGCAACGTCGCGGCGCAGAACCTGGTCGATGCGCTGAACGCCCGGGTCGGTGTCGGCACCTACGCCACGGTGGGCCTGCCGGCCCAGGGCACCGGCAACGATGCGATCCGGGTGGCGATGATCTACAAGCCGTCGAGGCTGAACCCCGTCGGGCTCGCGGCCAGCGACACCGACCCCGTCAACAACCGGCCCACGCTGGCCCAGACCTTCGCGTTCAACGGGCAGCGCTTCAGCCTCCTGGTCAACCACTTCAAGTCCAAGGGCAGTTGCCCGGCACCGGGCGATGCAGACGCCCCGGGCAACCTGGACGATGGCAGCGGCCAGGGCTGCTGGAACGCCGTGCGCGTGCAGCAGTCCCAGCGGCTGCGCGCCTTCGTGTCGGCCGTGCAAGCCGCGTCCGGCAGCGACAAGGTGATGTTGATCGGCGATTTCAACGCCTACGGGCAGGAGGACCCCGTGGCCGAACTGACCGGGGCCGGATTCGTCGACGAGGTCGGGCGCGTCGACCCGTTCGGTTACTCCTTCGTCTTCGACGGCGCGGCGGGTCGCCTGGACCATGCGTTCAGCTCACCGGGCCTGGCCAAGCAGGTCACCGGCGCCACCGTCTGGCACATCAACGCCGACGAGCTCTCCCTGTCGGACTACAACGTCGAGTTCAAGGTCCCCAACACCAACTGCGGCGGGCCGTGCCCGGCCGACCCCTATCGGCCCGACGCCTACCGGTCGTCCGACCACGACCCCGTGGTCGTCGGTCTGGACATTTTCCTCGTGGCCACCGACAAGCGGGTGTGCAAGGACGACGGCTGGCGGGGTGCCCACCGCGCCGACGGCAGTGGTTTCAAGAGCCAGGGTGACTGCGTCCAGTACGTGGAGGCCGGGCGCTGACGCCGAAGACTGGCAATATTCGTATCGCACGGCCC
The DNA here is from genome assembly GCA_964595215.1 of uncultured Rubrivivax sp. Taxonomy (GTDB): domain Bacteria; phylum Pseudomonadota; class Gammaproteobacteria; order Burkholderiales; family Burkholderiaceae_C; genus Rubrivivax. Next base: position 4,349 of record CAZQPN010000127.1, read on the forward strand.
GTTCGCAGGGCCATCGCGCCACGCGTTCTCGGTGGGGGTTCTCGCTTCGCGGAGGACAGCGTTTCGTCCGGCGTGCAGGCATCGGTGGCCCGCAACGTCACGACGTCGTCAACGCGCTGACATCGGGGGCTCCTAGCCTGCGTCCGACGGCATCGTTGCCGCCGTCTCAAATCCTCAGGAGGACCCCCATGCATCAGAGCATCCCCACCCTGTTGGCCACGTGCGCGCTGGCCCTGGCCGCGTGGGCGGCCGCGCCGGCCCCCGCCATCGCCAAGCGCGACGGCGCGCACGACCCGGCGCGTGTCCAGCTCGGCCCGCGACCGTTCTTCCTCGTCGACGACATGCGCGACGGACCGCTGAAGCGCGAGCTGCAGCAATGCGCGAAGCGCGGCACCTTCACGCCGCGCGAGTTCTCGATCGGGCACCGCGGTGCCCCGATGCAGTTCCCGGAGCACACACTGGAGTCCTACACGGCCGCCGCCCGCATGGGGGCCGGCATCGTCGAGTGCGACGTCGCCTTCACCAAGGACAAGGAGCTGGTCTGCAGGCACGCGCAGAACGACCTGCACACGACGACGAACATCCTCGTCACGCCGCTGGCGGCCAAGTGCACGCAGCCCTTCGTGCCGGCGACCTTCGATGCCGCCGGCAACCGACTGACGCCGGCACGCGCCGAGTGCCGCACGAGCGACATCACGCTGGCCGAGTTCAAGACGCTGCGCGGCAAGATGGACGCGTCCAATCCCAACGCGCGCACGCCGGCCGAGTACCTGGGCGGCACCGCAAACTGGCGCACCGACCTGTACGCCGGCCCGACCAGCGGCACGCTGCTGTCGCACGCGGAGAGCATCGCGCTGTTCCAGCGCCTGGGCGTGAAGATGACGCCCGAGCTGAAGTTCCCGGCCGTGGCGATGCCCTTCGACGGCTTCACGCAGGAGGACTACGCACAGAAGCTGATCGACGAGTACAAGGCCGCCGGCGTGCGCCCGTCGCATGTGTGGCCGCAGTCGTTCCACCAGCCCGACGTGCTGTATTGGGTTCGGAACGAACCGGCGTACGGACGGCAGGCCGTGTACCTGGACGACGCCAACACGCCTGCGGACCTGCCCACGCTGGCCGAACTGCAGGGCTACAAGGCGCAGGGCATCCAGATCGTCGCGCCCCCGACCTTCGCGCTGCTCGACGTCGACCCCACCGGTCGCATCGTGCCGTCCGCCTACGCGCGCGACGCCAAGGCCGCGGGGCTGGACATCATCACCTGGACGCTCGAGCGCTCCGGCGTCCTGGCGGATGGCGGCAACGGCTTCTACTACCAGACCATCGACACCGCCATCGAGCGCGAAGGCGACATGATGACGGTGCTCGACGTGCTGGCGCGCCAGGTGGGCATCCTGGGCATCTTCTCCGACTGGCCGGCGACGACGACCTTCTACGCCAACTGCGCCGGGCTGCGCTGAGGCAGGGGGGTGACGCGGTGCACGGGCCCGCGCCTGGCGCGTGCCGCGTGCCGGCGACGGTGGCTGCCGGCCATCGACACGACGCCGACACACGCGATGGCTAGCGTGACGGCTTGTCGGGTCGTCCGGCCCGGCCCGCCTGCAGACCATCCTGAGGAGCCATCGATGAACCGAACCGTCGCCGCGCTGGTGCTGACCGCCTTGTCGACCTGCGCCCTGGCGCAGCCGATCACCCCTTTCCCGGCGCGGGGTTCGTTCGCGCTGATCGGCGACGTTCCGTACGGCGCCGCCACCGAAGCGCAATTCGACCGCGTCATCGACGAGATCAACGCCACGCCACGTGTGCGTTTCGTGCTGCACACGGGTGATGTCAAGGCGGGCAGCGAGCGCTGTGACGACACGCTGCTGCAGCGCCGCTTCGACCAGGTCCAGCGCTTCGCGGTGCCGTTCGTGTACACGCCCGGCGACAACGAGTGGACCGACTGCCACCGGACGAACAACGGCGGCTACGTGCCGACCGAGCGTTTGCAGAAGGTCCGTGCGCTGTACTTCCCGCAGCCGGGCGTGACCACCGGCGGACGTCGTGCGGTGGTCGCCACGCAGGCGGCGCTGCCCGGCTACGAGGCCTTCGTCGAGCACACGATGTGGCAGTTCGGCGGCGCGACGATGGGCACGATCCACGTCGTCGGCAGCAACAACGGCTACGCGCCGTGGAACCAGATCGATCCGACCGACAGCTACGTGTCGCCGCGCCCCGATCGAGTCGCGGAGGTGGAGGCGCGGATCGCCGCCGCGCTGGCCTGGATCGACACCATATTCAACCGCGCGACGGCGGACGGATCGGCGGGCGTGCTGATCGCGATGCAGGCGAATCCGAACTTCGAGCTGCCGTCCACGGACCGCGAACGCATGGGGTTCAACGCGGTGCTCGAGCGCATCGCCTCGCGCGCGGTCGCGTTCGGCAAGCCGGTCGTGATCGCGCACGGCGACAGCCACTACTTCCGGGTCGACAAGCCGCTGCTGGCGACGACGCCGGCCAACGGCCTGCAACTGCTCGAGCGGGTGACGAGGGCCGAGAACTTCGGTTCGCAGTACGTGCACTGGGTCGAGGTACGCGTGGACGCGAACAGCCCGGAGGTGTTCGCCTTCCATCCCCGCCTCGTCGAGGCCAACCTCTTTCCGCGCTGAACGGCGGGCGGCGCGCCGCGGCGTCCCGCGCCGCGCCGCCATCGACCTGCCGGTGCGGTGCGTGTCCTCGTCGTCGTCACGCCCGGCGCCGGTCAGTACTTGGCCGGCACGTACAGCTCCGGCGGCAGCACGGCGCGCTCGTAGGAGGGGTTGAACACGCGATCGGGCAGGTTGACCTCCTCGTGCGGCACCGGGCCGTAGGGGATGCGCGACAGCAGGTGGTCGATGCAGTTCAACCGCGCACGCTTCTTGTCATTGCCTGGAACGATGGTCCAGGGGGCCTCCGGGATGTTCGTGCGCGCGAGCATCTCCTCCTTCGCCTTGGTGTACTGCTCCCAGCGTACGCGGGACTGCAGGTCCATCGGCGAGAGCT
>CAZQPN010000128.1:0-7323 GCA_964595215.1 uncultured Rubrivivax sp.
TCTTCTGCTCCTGGTACTTGAACTTGCCGTAATCCATCAGCCGGCACACGGGCGGGCTGGCAGTGGCGGCAATCTCGACCAGGTCGACGTCCAGTTCTCCGGCCATGCGCAACGCGTCGATCGTCGAGACGATGCCCAGCGGTTCGTTCTCGACCCCGTTCAGGCGCACCTGCGGCGCCATGATCTCCCGGTTCAATCGATGCTTGCGCTCCGCATTCGGGATGCGGCGCTCCATGAAGTTAGCGATGGTTCCAACCCCTCTTCGGCAACCCCAAGGCCACGGGGCCGCATAAACGACAAACGCGCGCCGGCATGGCCTCAGGCCTTGCGGGAGATGTCGTCGGCGAGCTTGCGCATGAAGTCGTCGAGCGGCATGACACCCAGATCCTGGTTGCCCCGTGCGCGCACAGAAACGGTCCCGCTGGCCTTCTCCTTGTCGCCCACGACGAGGATGAACGGAACCTTTTGCAACGAATGCTGGCGTATTTTATACGTGATCTTCTCGTTTCGCAAATCAGCCGCCGCCCTAACTCCTTGTTTTTGCAGCGTTTTCACGACGTTTTCGGCGTAGTCGGCCTGCTCGTCGGTGATGTCGAGGACCGAGACCTGCTGTGGCGCCAGCCACACCGGCAACGCGCCGGCGTGCTGCTCGATCAGGATGCCGATGAAACGCTCCAGGCTGCCGACGATGGCGCGGTGCAGCATCACCGGGTGGTGGCGGCCGCCGTCCTCGCCGACGTATTCGGCGCCCAGGCGCTCGGGCATCGAGAAGTCCACCTGCATCGTGCCGCACTGCCACTCGCGGCCGAGCGCGTCCTTCAGCGTGTACTCGATCTTCGGGCCGTAGAACGCGCCGTCCCCAGGCGAGACGACGAAGTCGACGCCGGTGCGGCGCAGGCTCTCCATCAGCGCCTGCTCGGCCTTGTCCCAGACCGCGTCCGAGCCGATGCGCGCCTCGGGCCGCGTCGCGACCTTGTAGAGGATGTCGGTGAAGCCGAAGTCGGCGTACACCTTCTGCAGCAGCGCCGTGTAGGCCACGCACTCGTCGAGGATCATGTCCTCGGTGCAGAAGATGTGGCCGTCGTCCTGCGTGAAGCCGCGCACGCGCATGATGCCGTGCAGACCGCCACTGGGCTCGTTGCGGTGGCACTGGCCGAACTCGCCGTAGCGCAGCGGCAGGTCGCGATAGCTGCGGATGCCCTGCTTGTAGATCAGGATGTGGCCCGGGCAGTTCATCGGCTTGAGCGCGTACTCGCGCTTCTCCGACTCGGTCGTGAACATGTTCTCCCGGTACTTGTCCCAGTGGCCGGTCTTCTCCCACAGCGTCTTCTCGAGGATCTGCGGGCCTTTGACCTCGAGGTAGCCGTTGTCGCGGTAGACGGCGCGCATGTACTGCTCGACCTGCTGCCACAGTGTCCAGCCCTTGGGGTGCCAGAACACGAGGCCGGGCGCGTGCTCGTCGAGATGGAACAGGTCCAGCTCGCGGCCGAGCTTGCGGTGGTCGCGCTTCTCCGCCTCCTCGAGCATGCGCAGGTATTTCTGGAGATCGTCCTTGCTCGCCCAGGCCGTGCCGTAGATGCGTTGCAGCATCTCGTTGCGGTGGTCGCCGCGCCAGTAGGCGCCGGCCACCTTCATGAGCTTGAAGTGCCTGAGCTTGCCGGTGCTGGGCACGTGCGGGCCGCGACACAGGTCTTCAAACGCGCCTTCCCGGTACAGACTCACGTCCTCGTTGCTCGGGATGCTGGCGATGATCTCGGCCTTGTAGTGCTCGCCCAGGCCCTTGAAATGGGCCACGGCCTCGTCGCGCGGCAGCACGCGGCGCTCGACGGCCTCGTCCTTCCTGGCCAGTTCGGCCATGCGCTGCTCGATTCGCACCAGGTCGTCGGGGGTGAATGGGCGCTTGTAGGCGAAGTCGTAATAGAAGCCGTTGTCGATCACCGGGCCGATCGTCACCTGGGCCTCTGGGAACAGCTCCTTGACGGCGTAGGCCAGCAGGTGCGCCGTGGAGTGGCGGATCAGCTCCAGCCCGTCCGGGTCCTTGTCGGTGACGATGGCCACGCGCGCGTCGGCGTCGATGACGTGGCTGGTGTCGACCAGGCGACCGTCGACCTTGCCGCCAAGCGCCGCCTTGGCGAGGCCGGCGCCGATCGACGCCGCCACCTCGGCAACGGTGAGGGGCTGCGGGAATTCACGCACCGAGCCGTCGGGCAACGTGACGTGGACCATCGGGAGACTCCTGAAGAAGGCAAGAAAAAAGCGCGGTCGAAACCGCGCTTGTCGTCTGGGGCAGGGGGACGCTCGGGGACGTGGCGGCGCGGCCGGGCTCTTCAGAGCCCGGTGGTGGCGGTGCGTGACGTCCGCGGTGTCATAACCCGTCGTGCCTTTCCCGTTCTTGCTGGTGATGTGCCAAGGCTGCCAATTGTAGTCACAGCGGCGACCAGCCGCCGCCGTCATGCCAGCGGCAGGGCGTCGACCGTGCCGGCTCGGGTCAGCCGCTCGAAGTCCTCTGCCAGGCGCGCGCTCTCGGCCAGCGCCCGGCGCCAAGCCCGCTCGCGCCCGTCCTCGTCGTCGGCATAGGTCTTGAAGTCGGCTCGGTCGGGCAGCTTGGCAGCGGGCAAGGTACGCACCCAGTCGGGGTGCGGCGCGACGACGACGACGTTGTCCAGGCGCCGGCTCGCGCGGTGACGGCGAGACCAAGGCTTGTCCAGCCAGCCCGGCACGATCTGCGGCTGGAAGTGCGGGTACAGCACGATGCCGTCGTCGAGCGCGGCGTAGTCCAGGTGCAGGTGATAGTCGGTGATGCCGCCATCCCAGTAGGCGCCGCGCGGCCCGCCCGGGATGTCGTGCACGGCGTCGAGCCAGAACGGGATGGAGCAGCTGGCCAGGATCGACGGCTGCAGGTTGTCGGCCGTCAGCGCCACGCGCACGCCGCGCAGGTCGGCCAGTGGCACCGGCAGCGGATCGCGCGGATCGGAGAAGACGACGCGCTCCAGCCAGCCGCCCAGCGCGCGGCGGTGCACCGCGTTGCCGAAGAACGCCCCGGCGTAGCCCAGCGGCGTGCGCCAGCGCCCCTGGCGCGCGAGCAGGTGACGCCCGTGGCTGGTGAAGACATGCAGCCGCCAGCGCGGGTGCGACAGAATTTCGGCCGCCCGGCCACCGAAGTGCTCGTCCAGCTTGGCGCCGAAGACGGCCGACACGCGCGCCGAGGGCGGCGCCTTGCCAGGGGTGTGCTCGTAGCGCTGCGTGATGTAGTCCTCGGCCAGTTGCGCCAACGCCACATCCGGGTCGTCCAGGCAGGCCGACGCCATGCGCCAGGCACCGATGGACGCGCCCAGCAGGTGCACAATCTGTCCGCCGCTGCGCAGCCAGGGGCCGAAGATGAAGCGGTCCAGAGGATTCAGGACCAGCCCCTTCGGCCCACCGGCCGCCGCGGGGATGGCGCGGACGTCCGCCGCGCGCAGTCCGGCGTCCTTCAGCCGGCTTCGCGCACGTGGACCTGCGAACAATTGCAACGATGGCATTCAGGGGATGCTAGCGGCGACGCACCAAGTCGCCTGCGCCCGGCCCGGCGCCACGACGGCGGGCCCCGACACGTGAGCGGGCGAACACACCCCGGCCGGGATACCGGCCGATACACGTCCACCGCGCAATGGCATTGCGTGTTGTCGGTCTTCTGGAAAACCCTAATCTCCTACCATCGCGCCCCATGCGGTTCCACGTCTACGCCCTGCTCCTGATCGGCGCCCTGCTGCAAGGCGGCTTCGGCTTGCCGTCGGCCGCCGCCTTCGGGCTCGACGAGGTCGAGGTCGAGGCGCGCGCGCTCGCCACCCGTCCCTGGCAGCCGGTGCCCGAGGTCGCCGCGCCGACGACCTACGACGAGTGGCGCGATCAGCGATTCCGCCCCGAGCGCGCGCTTTGGCGTGCCGAGGGCCTGCCCTTCCACGCGCACTTCTTCCCCACCGGCAGCTACCACCGCCGGCCGGTCGAGGTCTTCGAGGTGGTTGGCGGCATCGCGCGGCCGCTGGTCGTCACGCGTGGCCAGTTCGTACGCGGGCAGGCGGCACCGACCGACGACCCCGCGCCGCAGGCGGTCGCCGGCTTCCGGCTGCACCACCCGATGAACCGCGCCGACGTCTTCGACGAGGTCATCGCTTTCCTGGGCGCCAGCTACTTCCGCGCCATCGGCAAGAACCAGCAGTACGGATCGTCCGCCCGCGGCTTGGCCATCGACACCACCGGCGCGCCGGCGGGGCAGGCGGAGGAGTTCCCGTCTTTCGTGCGGTTCTGGCTCGAACGCCCCGCCGCCGGGGCCACGCGCGCCGTCGTCTACGCGCTGCTCGACAGCCCGCGCTCCGCCGGCGCCTACCGCTTCGAGATCGTGCCGGGCGACCCGACCGAGGTGCTGGTCGAGGCGCGCGTGATCCTGCGCGCGCCGGTGGCGAGTTTCGGCCTGGCGCCGTTGACGAGCATGTTCTTCAGTGGCGAGAACCAGCCCGTGTCGAACGACTTCCGTCCCGAGGTGCACGACGCCGACGGCCTGCAGGTCGCCAGCGCCGACGGCGAATGGCTGTGGCGGCCGCTGTCGCGTCCGGCCGTCCCGTTCGCCACCTCGTTCTCGATGTCCGGCCTGCGCGGCTTCGGACTGATGCAGCGCGACCGTGCCTTCGCGAGCTACGAGGATCTCGAGGCGCACTACCACCGCCGCCCGAGTGTCTGGGTCGAGCCGATCGGCGACTGGGGGCCGGGCCGCGTCGAACTGCTTCAGCTGCCGGCCACCACCGAGGCGGACGACAACATCGTCGCCTTCTGGGTGCCCGAGCGCCAATCCTTGCCCGGCGAGATGCTGAGCCGTCGCTGGCGGCTGCTCTGGGCCGGCGACACGATGCCCTCGCCGCCGGCGGCCCGCGTCGTGCAAACGCGCGCCGGCCATGGGTTCCGCAAGACACCGCCACCCGCGTCCCACCTGCAGTTCCACATCGACTTCGCCGACGCGCCCGCGAGCGCATCCATGGCCCCGGCCGCGACGTCCGTCAGCGCGGTGCAGGCCGTCGCGTCCGCCGGCGATCACGGCCGGGTGATGGCCGTGCGCACCGAGCCCCATCCCGCCATCGGCGGCTGGCGCGTCACGCTCGACGTCGAGCGGCTCGACGCGCGCCAGCCTCTCGAACTCCGCCTCTACCTGCGACGCGGCGACGACGCCGTCAGCGAAACCTGGACCTACGCCCTGCCACCGTCATGAACGTCACTGCGCCTGCGATCGTTCGTACCCCGATGCGCGCCCGGCCCTGGTTCGGCCCGTGGCGCGGCCTGCTGCTTGCCTTCTGGCCAGGCATGGCCTGGGACGCGACCCACACCGGCGCCGGCGCGCCAGCGTGGGTCGCTGCCGCACGCCGGCGCCGGCGCGTGCTGCTGGCGCTGCTGCTGGCGTTGACCGTCGGCGCGGCCGCGCTCGGCCACGCCGCCGGCATGCCCGTCGGAGTGCCGCTGGTGCTGGTCACGCTGCTGCTGGCCTGGGTCGGCATCGGGCTCATCACGGCGCTGATGGGCGCATGGGTGACCTGGCGCGGCGACCCGCACGCGCCGGACGCCGCGTCGGCCGGCACCGCGATCCGCCGCGACGCCCGGACCGCGATCGTGATGCCGATCTGCAACGAGGACATCGCCACGGTCTTCGGCGGGCTGCGCGCCACCTGCCAGTCGCTCGCCGCCACCGGTGCGCTGCCGCTGTTCGACGTCTACATCCTGTCCGACACACCCGACCCGCGCCTGCGCGCTGCCGAGGTGTCGGCCTGGCGCGCGCTGCGCGAGTCGCTCGGCGACGGCCCCGACGCGCCGGGCGGGCGCATTTTCTATCGCGTGCGCCGCCGCCGCACCGAGCGCAAGGCCGGCAACGTGTCGGACTTCCTCCGGCGATGGGGCCGGCATTACCGCTACATGGTCGTGCTCGACGCCGACAGCACGATGCAGGGCGACACCCTGGTCGAGCTGGTCCGCCGCATGGAGGCGAACCCGCGCGCCGGCATCCTGCAGACGCTGCCGCAGGCGGTCGGCCACGACACCGTGCACGCGCGCGCGCAGCAGTTCGGCACCCGCGTCACCGGCCGCCTGTTCGCGCGCGGCATGGCGTACTGGCAACTCGGCGACTCGCACTACTGGGGCCACAACGCGATCCTGCGCGTGGAGCCCTTCATGGCCCACTGCCGCATGGCCCACCTGCCGGGCCGTGGCGGACTGTCGGGGGCCATCCTGTCGCATGACTTTGTCGAGGCCGCGATGATGCGGCGCGCCGGCTACGAGGTGTGGGTGCTGCCCGAACTCAAGGGCAGCTGGGAGCAGACGCCACCCAACCTGCTCGACGAACTGCAGCGCGATCGCCGCTGGTGCCAGGGGAACCTGCAGAACGCGCGCCTGATCGGCGAGCCCGGCTGGCGCCCGGCGCACCGTGCGATGTTCTTCACGGGTGCCATGTCCTACCTGTCGGCGCCGCTGTGGCTCGCGCTGCTGGCCAGCGGCTGGCTGTGGTCGACGCGCACCGAATGGTCAGGCTGGGCCGGCGCCGCGCTGTGGGGGCTGACGCTGACGGTGCTGCTGTTGCCGCGCCTGCTCGGCGTCGCCACGGTGCTGCTGCGCGGCGAGCAGGCCGAACACGGCGGCACGCGCCGTCTGCTGACCGGGAGCGCCCTGGAGGCCGTGCTGGCGGCGCTGCAGGCGCCGGTGCGCATGCTCGCGCACAGCGTCTTCGTGGTCGGCGCCCTGACCGGCCTGAAACTTGAGTGGCGGTCGCCCCCGCGCGATGCCCAGGACGTGGCCTGGGGCGACGCGATGGCGCGCATCGGCATGCTGGCGCTGCCGGCGGCGGCGCTGATCCTGGCGCTGGCGCCGGCTGCACGCGAAGGCGGATTGACATGGCTGCCCATAGTGCTGCCGCTGCTGCTGGCCGTGCCGATGGTCGTGCTCACAGGCAGCGACCGCCTGGGGGCTCGCCTGCGCCGGCGCGGGCTGTTCGCCGTGGCCGAGGAACTCCGGCCGCCGCACACGCTGACGATGGCGCGAGCGGCGTCGGATTTCGCTGCCCTGGCCCCGGCGCCCGCCACTGCCCCGTCGGCGCGCCCGGCCCCGCCCGCCTGGCCTTGGGGCGTGCGGGGGCGCGCCGCCTTCGGCCGCGTGGTCGGTGGCGTGTCGGCGCAGGTCGCCGGACGCGGCGGCGTCGCGGCCGCCGCCGCCGGCGCCGCCCGCGCCGCCGCCGCGCGGGCGGTCGTAATGCACGGCCAGCCCCCGCCCGCGATCAGCCCCCAGGCGGGCACCCTCGCCAGGAACAACGTG
>CAZQPN010000129.1:0-7316 GCA_964595215.1 uncultured Rubrivivax sp.
ACAGCGTGGGCGTGCTGCTCATGAAGTCGAAGCTCGACAGCACGTCGTAGAACTCGATGGCGCGCGTTTCGCGGTCGATCTCGCCCAGCGCCAGGCCCATCGCCACGCGCATGAAGAAGGCCTGCGGCATCTCGATGCGCTGTTCGTCGACGTGCAGGAAGTAGCGGTCGTACAGCGTCTGCAGGCCCAGGTAGTCGAACTGCAGGTCGCGCTCGGCCTTCAGGGCCGCGCCCAGTCGCGCCAGGTCGTACTGCAGCAGCTTCTCGTCGAGCAGCTCGGCGGCCACGCCCTTCTTGATGAAGCCGGGGAAGTAGTCGGCGTAGCGCTCGGTCATCGCGCCCTGCAGCACCTCCTCGCCGAGGATCTCGCGCCGGATCGTGTGCAGCAGCAGCCGCGCGGTGGCGCGGGTGTAGGACGGGTCCTTCTCAATCAGCGTGCGCGCGGCCAGGATCGCCGCCTTGTGCACCTCCTCGATCGGCACGCCGTCGTACAGGTTGCGTCGCGTCTCGGCCAGGATGGGCTCGGCACTGACCTCGTGGCCGAGGCCCTCGCAGGCGGCCTCGATGATGGTGCGCAGCCCGGCCATGTCCAGCGGCACGCGCTGACCACCGTCGACGACGTGCAGCTCGGGCTCGGCCACGGTCGCGGCCGAGCCCTGGCGTGCGCGCTCCTGCGAGCGGCGCTCGCGGTACAGCACGTAGGCGCGCGCGACCTCGTGGTGTCCGCCGCGCATCAGGCCGAGTTCGACGTGATCCTGCACGTCCTCGATGTGGAAGGTGCCGCCACCCGGACGCGAGCGCAGCAGCGCACGCACCACGGCCTCGGTCAGGCCGTCGACCGTCTCGCGCACGCTCGCCGACGCCGCACCCTGGGTGCCGTGCACCGCCAGGAAGGCCTTCATCAGCGCGACCGCGATCTTGTTCGGCTCGAAGGCGACGACCGCGCCGTTGCGGCGGATGATCTGGTAGCCGGCGAAAGCCGAGACGGCGGCGTGGCTGCCGGCGCGCGCGGTCGGGGTGGTGGGTGTCGGCGGGGTGGATCGGGTGGTCTGCGCGGCTTGCATGGGGTCCCCTCTGCGGTGCGTGTGGGCTGTCTGGCGGAAATGGAAAGGGCGGCCACGCCGCTGGCGCGGCGCCGGCCTCGTTCTCAGGCGATGCTCAGCTCGTGCGATCGTCCGCGACCTTGCGTGGCAGGATCTGCGCCGCGGGCGGCCCCGATGCGGCGGACCGGGGTGCCACGGCGAGTGGCGAGAACCCATTGCCGGGTCGGCCATCCGGGGCACGCTGTGCCGACGTCTGCTGAGCGGTCAGGGTGGATCGGCACGGTCAAGACGATATCACGAGCAGACACTATATCTGGGGTGTCGCAGGGTCACAAGGCACTAGCGCTAGTGTTTTCCTCAGGCACGGCGCGATCTCGTGAAGCCGCCCTGGACAGGCCCGCCGGCGCGGTCGCGCATGGGCCCAGGCGCGACGCGGCCGGCCGCCCGGGGACCCGCGGGCGGCGCGCCTCTCAGCGCGTTTTGACGCCGCTGGCCGCACTGGCGCGTGCGCCGCACGCCGTTCCGGTGCGCCGCAGAAGCCTGGCCGTCAGCCGCCAGTCGAAACCCGGTCCGGGATCGTGCTTGCGGCCGGGCGCCACGTGCTCGTGACCGGCCACGTCCTGCAGCGGCCAGCGGGCGGCCAGCGCGCGCAGCAAGCGCACCAGCGAACGATACTGCGCGCGCTCGAAGCGTTCGCCTTCCAGCCCCTCCAGCTCGATGCCGATGCTGTAGTCGTTGCACCCGGGTCGCCCGCGCCACGTCGAGGCCCCGGCGTGCCAGGCCCGCCGCCGCCCGGAGACGAACTGCAGCACCTCACCGCCGCGCCGCACGAAGAAGTGCGCCGACACGCGCAGGCCGCGCAGCGGCCCGAAGTAGGGGTGGGCGTCGTGGTCGAGCCGGTTGGCGAACAGGCGCGCGACGGCGTCGCCCCCGTACTCGCCGGGCGGCAGGCTGATCGAGTGCACGACGACGAGCGTGACGGCGTGTGCCTGACGCCCGCGCGGGCGCTGCCCGAAATTGGGCGACGATCGCCGGCGTGCGCCCAGCCACCAGCCGCCGCACCAGCCATGGCGCCGGTCCGGGCGCTGCCGCGCCGGCGCGACGGGGTCCAGCGCGATCCCGCCAGCCGCCATCCGCGGCCGTCGCACCTTGCGACGGCCTGCGCTCACGATGCCGCGTCGTCGGCGGCGGCGCGGTCCGTCGTCGCGTCGCCCATGCCGACGTCGACGCCGAGCCGAGCCATCCGATAGCGCATCTGGCGCAGCGACAGGCCGAGGCTGGCGCCCGCGGCCGTGCGGTTGAAGCGGTGTCGTTCGAGCGCTCGCTCGAGGATGCGGCGCTCGACCGCGTCCAGGTGCGCCTGCAGGTCGGACGGCAGCTCATCGGCGCGGTCGGGGGGCGATGGCGGGCGGGCGGCCGCCGCCCCCGGGACGGTGGCGACCCCGCCCGGCACGGCCGGCGCCGGTGCGGCGCGATCGCCGGTGTCCGCGTCGGCGCCGAGCAGGCCGAGGTCGGCCGCCCCGATGCGCTCGCCCCCGGCCAGCGCGAGCGCGCGGTGCAGCAGGTTCTCCAGCTCGCGCACGTTGCCGGGGAAAGGGTGGCGCGAGAGCAGTGCCATCGCGTCGTCGCCGAGCACCGGCGGCGGGACGACGCCGGCCTCCTGCGAGATGCGCGCCAGCACCGCGTCGCAGATCGGCGCCAGGTCGTCCAGCCGTTCGCGCAGCGGCGGCACGACGATGCGGATCACGTTCAGGCGGTAGAAGAGGTCCTGGCGGAAGCGTCCCTCGCGCACCTCGGCGGCGAGGTCCTTGTGCGTCGCGCTGACGATGCGCACGTCGGTCGGCTGCTCCTGCACCGCGCCGACCGGACGCACCGCGCGTTCCTGGATCACGCGCAGCAGCTTGCTCTGCATCGCCAGCGGCAGGTCGCCGATCTCGTCGAGGAACAGGGTGCCGCCCTGCGCGGCCTGGAAGAAGCCCTCGCGGTCGTCCTGCGCGCCGGTGAAGGCGCCCTTGCGGTAGCCGAAGAACTCGGCCTCGAGCAGCTGTTCCGGGATGGCGCCGCAATTGACGGCCACGAAGGGGCGCGCGGCGCGCGGCGAGCAGCCATGGATCGCACGTGCGACCAGTTCCTTGCCGGTCCCCGACTCGCCGTGCACCAGCACCGGCGCCATGCTGCGCGCGACCTTGTGCACCAGGTCGCGCACCTGCGCCATCGCCGACGACGCACCGACCAGCCGCGCCAGCGTGGCCTCGCCCCCCGTCGCGCCCACCGGACCCGCTGCCGGGCTCGCCACCGGGGCGCGCACGCGCCGCACCGTCTCGGCCGGGGCGCCGGCGGTCGCCGGCGCGGCCGGCAGCGCACGCCCCAGGGCCGAGGCGACGACGGCCCTGAACTGGCGCAGGTCCACCGGCTTGGTGAGGTAGTCGTAGGCGCCGGCCTTCAGCGCCTCGACCGCGTTCTCGGGCGAGCCGAAGGCGGTGATCACGATCGTGCGCTCGCTGCGCCCGGCAGCTTCCAGGCGCGCCAGCAGGTCCATGCCGGTGCCGTCGGGCAGGCGCATGTCGGTGATCAGCAGGTCATAGGGCCGCAGCGCCAGCAGCGCCCAGCCTTCGGTGACCGACGCCGCGCACTCGACGTCGTATCCCTCGCGCACGAGCGTCAGTTCGTACAGCGTCCGCAGGTCGGGCTCGTCATCGACGACCAGCAGTCGGGGCGTTGCAGCGGGCGTCGGGGAGGGCATCGGCAGCGGCGGAGGCGGGTGGGGGCGGTGGGCCGGCTCAGCCGGCCGGTGGCTCGGCCGCGCGCATCGTCACGACGAACACATTGCGAAGCCGCTCCTGCGCGGGGCGCTGGCGGTATTCGATGCGTGCGCCGTAGCGCTCGCACAGTTCGCGGCAAATATACAGGCCGAGCCCCGAGCCGCGGCTGCGCGTCGAGAAGAAAGGCTCGAACAGGTGGCGCTCGACCTCGGCCGGGATCGTCGCTCCGTCGCTGGCCACCTGCAGCACGACGCGCCGGTCGTCGCGCGCGCCCAGCCGCAGCAGGATCGCACCGGCCTCGTCGCCGGCGTGCCGATGCGCGTTGTCCAGCAGGTTGACCAGCACGCGACGCAGGTGCTCCGGATCGAAGCTGACTCGCAGCGGCTGCGTCGGCAGGTCGGCGCGCAAGCGGCTGCCCGGGCCGAGGACGAGGCCGGCCGTGCGGGCCCAGTCCACCAGCGCTTCGCCGACGATGGCGCCGGCGTCGATCGTCTGCGGTACCGCCGCGGTGCCTGGCGCGAGCTCCATCACCTCGTCGACGATGCGCTGCAGGCGACGCACGTTGTCGGCCACCATGCGCGCGAGCCGGTCCTGGGTCGGCGCCAGCGCGTCCTCCAGCAGCAGGGCGTTGGCCTGGGCGATCGCGGCCAGCGGATTGCGGATCTCGTGCGCGATGCCGGCCGACACGCGCCCCATCGCCGCCAGTTTCTCCTGCCGCAGCCGGGCCTGCGCGGTTCGGACATCCTCCAGCAGCAGCACCCCGTAGGGGTCCGCCGGCAGCGTCGGGTCCTCGGACCGGAGGTCGCGCGTCACGCGCACGCGAACGCGCAGCGTGCGCACCTGACCGTCCTCGAAGACGAGGTCGATCTCGCGCCCATCGGCCGGCCAGGGGCTGCCGGCGAGCACCTGCTCGGCCGCTGCCGCCAGCGTCGTCCAGGCCGGTTGCGAGCCGAGATCGAATGGCGCCGGTGGCGTGTTGCCGCGCGCCACCAGCAGCGCGCGTGCGGCCGGATTGGCGGCGCGCACGCGCAGCCCGCCGTCGACGACGAGGACGCCGTCGCTCATCTCCTGGATCACGAGCCGGTTCAGCTGCGCCTGGCGGCGCGCCAGCTCCAGGCTGTCGCGCGCGGCCGTCTCGCCTCGCGTCAGCCACTGCGCGAGCTCGCCAGCGAGCAGCGCCGTGACGAAGAAGCCCATGCCGGCGAGGCCGGCGCGCACCAGCAGCAGCGTGGCGTCGCCGACGTCGCGGCCGCCTTCCCAGGCGCCGGCCAGCAGCACCAGCGCCGCAGCCGAAGCGATGCCCAGCGCCAGCAGCCGCGGCATCAGCACACCGGCCATCAGCACCGGCAGCACCAGCAGGGCGGCGAAGTTGAATCCGGTCGTGCGGTCGAGCAGGTGCAGGCCGACGAAGGCGACGACGTCGGCGCCGATCGTCGCCAGCCACTGCAGGCGGCGCGTGCCCGGCGAGGGCGGCTGTGCCATCGCCTCGGCCAGCGTGCGGAAGCGGGGCAGCAGCCACACGACGATGGCCAGCACGGCGTAGGCGATGCTGAGCGTCGTGGCGACGGGGTCGGGCGCGCCGCCGGCCATGCCCGTGGCCGCCATCGCGAGCACGAGCGCGACACCGATGACCGCGCGGGCCGCGGCGTACAGGCGGGCCACGCGCGCCAACGCGCCGCCCGGCGCGGCTGGCTGCGTGCGGTCTTCGGCGCGCGCGAACCGCGAGTCGGCGGCCTGGGTTTCAGGGCCGATGTCGGGCCAGTGGCGCTGTTCGGCCTGGCGGCGATCGGCCCGGCGCCGGTCGCCTTGGCGACGTTCGCGGCGGCGGTCCGGGCCGGTCCACGCGACGCCGCCGGCGTCGGCGCGTCGCTCCGCCAGCGGCACCGGCTGCACCGCGGGCGCCGCGTCGTCCCTGGCCACCGTCATCGAGCCGCTCCGCGGCCGCAGCCCTCAGCGCGGGCCGGCCAGGCGATGCGCATCGCTGCAGAAGGGCCGGCCGCCGGCGTCGACGACGGCATCCTGGCGCGGCAGGTGCACGCCACAGTGCGCACAGGCCACGACCGGCTCGGCCGCGTCGCCGCCACGCCGCTTCCGACCTCGGCCGCCGCCCGGGCCCGGGGGCGGCGCGGCGCGGCCGCGCAGCAGCAGCCACAGGCCGATCACGACCACCAGCAGCACGAGCAGGTACTTCACGCGCCACGCTCCAGCATGACTTCCAGCACGAAGCGCGACCCGGCGTAGGCCAGCAGCAGCAGCAGCGCGCCGGCGTACAGCCAGCGGGTCGCCCGTCGCCCGCGCCAGCCCCGCATCCGGCGCCCGATGAGCAGGGCGGCGAACACCGCCCAGCCGAGCAGCGAGAAGACGATCTTGTGGTCCCACGTCCAGTGCGTGCTCGTCAGCATGCCCAGCAGCAACGTGGCCGTCAGCACGGCGAAGCCGGCCTCGACGAAGCGGAAGGTCAGCCGCTCGAGCTGCATCAGCGGCATGCCGCCCTCGGGCCCGGCGCCGGTGCGAAGGCGCAGGCGGCGCTCGGCCATGTCGAGCAGCGCCGCGTGCAGCACGGCGGCGCCGAACAGGCCGTAGGACGCCACCCCGAGCGCGAAGTGCAGCGGCGCCCAGGGGTTGGGGAGCGTGCGCGCCTCGCCCGGGAAGGCCCATGCCAGCGCGACGGCGGCTGCGCCCGTCAGCGCCAGCACGCGGCGCACCGTCGGCAGCGGCGCGAGCCGGTGCTCGATCGTGTAGACGGCCAGGACGAGCCACACCGTCATCGACAGCACCGGCGCGAAGCCCAGCCGCGCCCCCGGGGCGCTGCTGCCCCAGCCACCGATGTCGAGCAGCAGCACGAACAGGTGCAGCGTCCAGCCCGCGATCAGTGCCAGGACCGGCCAACGCGGGCGCGCGAGATGGCCACTGGCGGTCACGGCGGCGCCCGGCCAAGCCGCGACCGCGTAGGCCAGCATGGCCGCCACTGCCAGCCACAGCGGCGATGCGACCGACCACGCGGCGGACCCGGGGGATACACTCATCCGCAAAGTGTACCCAGCGGGGCCCGTTGCCCTGCGCCTGCCGGCCACCCCGCCCGCCCTGCGCTGGCGGCCGACGCGCTGGCGCCGACCGTGCCCGGCACTTCACCGACCCTGCGCCGACCCACCATGGCCTCCACCCTCACCGACCGCCTGTCACGCCTGGTCAAGACCATGCGCGGCCAGGCGCGCATTACCGAGAGCAACGTGCAGGACATGCTGCGCGAGGTGCGCATGGCCCTGCTCGAGGCCGACGTCGCGCTGCCGGTGGTGCGCGACTTCGTTCAGCGCGTGAAGGACAAGGCGCTCGGTCAGGAGGTCGTCGGCTCGCTCAACCCCGGCCAGGCGCTGGTCGGCATCGTGCAGAAGGAGCTCGCCCGCACGATGGGCGAGACCGACGCCGACGGCAAGCTCAAGCCGCCGGCCGACATCGACCTCGCGGTGCAGCCGCCGGCCGTGATCCTGATGGCCGGCCTGCAAGGCGCCGGC
>CAZQPN010000130.1:0-7306 GCA_964595215.1 uncultured Rubrivivax sp.
CATCGCGCCGACCGGCCCCTAACCGGCGCGGCCGCGAACTGGCGCTGCCGGCCATCTGCTGACCTTTGCGACAGGCGGCTTCCTGGCACCGCGTCGAGCACCACCCTTTGGTAATCCTCTGGCTGGCTGAGGTGCGCCAACGGTCTCGCCACCGCCGAGTCCGCCACCACTTCAGTCTGAGACCTTCACTGTGCGCGCCCTGAGCGCCAGAGCCTCGATTCACCGGAAGGCGAGCCCTCGCCCCAACACGCGGCGGCCGTCTCCTGCTGCGTGAGTTCTGTCACAATTTCGAGTGAATGGGACATTTGCACATTTGATAGGATCAGGCCTCTGCAAAGGACGCACCGTCCCTGCGCTTCCCCCGAGGAGTCTGTCCATGACCCATCTTCCCGCGTCTTCACGTCGCCGCTCCCTGCTTTGTGCGGCCGTGGCCTCAGCCACGCTCGCAGCCTGCGGCGGTGGCGGCGACAGCAGCTCGCCGCAAGGCACCTTGCGCTTGGCCCTGACCGACGCACCGGCCTGCGGTTACGACGAGGTCAACGTGACCGTGCAGAAGGTGCGCGTGCACCGCAGCAGCACCGCCGCCGACACCGACGGCGGCTGGGAAGAGGTGGTGCTGAGCCAGGCCCGGCGCCTGGATCTGCTGACGCTGCAGAACGGCGTGCTGGCCGAACTGGGCCAGACCCCCTTGCCCGCCGGTACCTACACCCAGATGCGCCTGGTATTGGCCGACAACGCGTCGGGCAACCCGCTGGCCAACTCGGTGGTACCCACTGGGGGCCGCGAGACGGCACTGACGACCCCAAGCGGCCAGCAGACCGGCCTGAAGACCAACATCAACCTCACCGTCGAGTCCGATCGGCTTGCCGACTTCGTCATCGACTTTCAGGTCTGCAGCTCGGTGGTGCGAGCCGGGCAGTCCGGGCGCTACCTGCTCAAGCCGGTGCTCACCGTGATGCCGCGCTACGTCTCCGGCGTGGGCGGCACGGTCGAGGCGGCCATCGCCGACGGCAACACCACCGTGAGCCTGCAGCAAGACGGCGAGCCGGTCCGCTCCACCACGCCCGACACCAACGGGCGCTTCGTGCTGCAGCCCGTGGCACCCGGCAACTACACGATGGTGGTGACCGCACCCGGCCGCACCACGACCGTGGTCACCGGCGTCGCGGTAGCCGCCGACACACTCACCAACGTCGGCGGCACGACCGGCTTGACGCTGGCGGCGTCGCCGGTGGGTGACGTGGCTGGCCTGGTGACGACCGGCAGCCAACCGGTGGACGCCAGCGTGGCCGTGGTGCAGGCCCTGTCTGGGGGCGGGAGTATCGAGGTGGTTCGCGCACCGGTCGACGGCGACAGTGGCGCTTACCGCTACGCGCTGCCCACTGCTGCTCCCCAGGTGGCGCCGTTCGTGGCGGCCTACACGCCGCTGGTGTTCACGGCCGACACGGCGGCGGCGGCCAAGTACAGCCTCGTCGCCCGCAGCGGCACCGCCGTGAAGACGCCCGTGGCCGTGACCGTGACGCCCGACACCACGGTGACGACCTCGTTCACCTTCCCCTGAGCCCGACAAAGGTGCGCGTGTGAAGGCTCCCGTGGCTGCCGAGTCCACATCCGAGGGCGGCAGCGCCCCGGATGCCGCGCTGCTGCAGGCGCTCGCCGCCCTGCTGGAGCCGGTAGCCACGCTGGCGGTGGCCCGCGGCATGACCATCGGCCCGGTCCAGGAACTGCTCAAGCGCAGTTTCGTGACCGCGGCCAAAGGCGTGCACGGTGAAGGCGCGCGGGTGGTCAGCCGGCTCAGCACCACCACCGGCATCCATCGGCGCGACGTGGTCCGGCTGCTGCAGGCCCCGCCCGACGCCGCTCCAGCGCAGCGTTCGCTGGCCGCCGAAGTTTTTGCACATTGGACGACCGACCCGGCCTACCGCTGCGCCGAAGGGCCCCGGGTGCTGCCCCGCGTCGGGGATGCCCCCAGCTTCGAGTCACTGGCCCAAGCCGTCACGCGCGACGTGCACCCGCGCAGCCTGCTCGACGAAATCTGTCGTCTTGGCGTGGCCACTCTCGACGCGGAGAGCGACACCGTGGCGCTGTCGGCCAGCGCCTTCGTCCCGCACAGAGATCAGGCGCGCATGCTGTCGTTCGTCGGCGCCAACGTGGGCGACCACGCTCGGGCGGCGGTTGCCAACGTCATTGCAGGTGGGGGACGGCACTTCGAGCAGGCCGTCTTCGCCGACGCACTCTCGGCGCCGGCGGTGGCGTGGGCGCGGCAGCAGGTGGCAGTGCAGTGGCAGGCGCTGATTGCCGCCATGGTGCCGGCGCTGGAACGGCGAATCGAAGACGACGAGGCCGAGGGCGTGGCGCGCACGCACCGACTGCGCGTGGGCCTGTACAGCTTTGACACGGCGCCGCCGCTCGGCCGCGACGACAACCCGAAAGCAGACGAGTGACGCCATGAATCGCATCGACACACTCTTCCGGACATTTGCCAGGCTGGCGACTTTCGTGCTGGCCGCTTCGCTGGGCCTGGCTTCGTGCGGCGGCGGCGTCGGCACCGGTGGCACCGGGTCCTACGCATCCGGCCCGGTCACGGGTTTTGGTTCGGTCATTGTCGGCGGGGTCGCCTACGACGACAGCCGTGCCGCGGTACTGGACGACGACGGCCTGCCGCTGGCCGGCGCACAGGCCTTGCGCCTGGGCATGACGCTGGACATCGAGGGCAGCCTGCCCGAAGGTGCTGCCGATGCCCTCCGCGCCACGGCGACCCGCGTGCAGTTGCGTTCAGCCTTGGTCGGGCCGGTGGTTTCGGTGGAGACCGCGACCGGCCGACTGGTCGTGCTGGGGCAGGACGTGGTGACGACCCCGGTGACGGTGCTCGACAGCCGCCTGTCAGGTGGCCTGTCAGCGCTGCGCACCGGTGACGTGGTGGCTGTGTATGGCGTCCCCGATGGCAGCGCCGTCCTGGCAACACGCATCGAACCGGCGCCGGCCGGCGGCGTGTGGCGGCTGCGCGGACCGGTGGCCGAGTACGACGCTGCGGCCCGGCGCCTCCGCATCGGCGGCACCGTGCTGGACTTACGGGCTACACCGGCCGTGCCTGCCGATCTGGCCGTGGGCCGCATCGTGGCGGCTACGCTCGATCCGACTCCATTTGCCGTGCCGGCGAGCGGAATACCTGTGCGCCGCCTGACGGGCACGGAAGGCCCCGCCGAGGGTGTGAAGGTGCTGTTGGAAGGCGTGCTGAGTCAGGCCAACGCGGTCTGGTCGATCAACGGCCAGCCCCTGGACCTGTCGAGCGTCGTTGTCGAGCCGGCCGGGCTGGCACCATCCTCCGGCTTGTTTGCTCGCGTGACGGGCGAACAGCGCGGCGGCCGCGTACGGGCCGATCGCATCGAGCTGCTCGGCCGCGCCGGTCTGGAAGCGCGCCCGTTCCAGGTGGCCGGCACCGTGACTGTGTTCGACCCCGCCACGCAGCGTGGTGAGGTGCGCGGCGTGGATATCGACTTTTCCACCGCGGTTTTCCCCGGCGGCAACCCCGCCCGGCTAGCAGTAGGTGCCGCGGTGCGGGCGCAGGGTCCTCTCACGGCCGGTGGATCCGTGCTGCGTGCGCAGCGCGTCTTCTTCGATTGATGGGAGTTTGCAAACCACAAGAACACTACCCCGACGCAATATCGCACGGCGGCAGGTCCGTGCGGAGTGCGTGTGGCGCCCCGCCCAAGACTCCCGCCCAGACAATCCAACCTGCAAATCAGTCGAAAGCCTGAGACGCAAAGTCACCGGCCTACAGCGACTTCTCGCCATGGCAGCGGGGCTGCCGGCAAAGGGCTCGTCAGTCCCTTTCCCGGTCTCTCTTCCTACTGGAGACCTTGATGAATCCAAAGCTTTTCGCCTCGGGCGCACGCCGCCCTGTGCTGTGGACACTGAGCGCCATGTGCACCGCCGCGATCGTGGCTGGCTGCGGCGGCGGCGGTGGTGTCGACACCGCCACGACTGTCGCCAGCAGCGTGCAACTCAGCGGCACCGTGGTCGACGGCCCCATCGAAGGTGCGCGCGTCTTCCTCGACCTCAATGGCAACCTGGCACACGACGCGGCCGAGCCCATCTCGCCGCCCACTGATGCGCAAGGCGCCTTCACGCTGGTGGCCGGCAGGCTGACACAGGCGCAGGCCGCCACGGCGATGCTGGTGAGCCATGTGCCGGACAACGCACGCGATGCCGACGATCGCGGGTTGGACCTGCTGGCCGCCGGTCGTCGCGGCTTCAGCGTCATGACGCCCGTGAGCGCGTACCTGCAGGTGGGCGCGGACGGCAGCAACACCGCAGCCGCGCCGCTGCTCAGCCCGTTGACCACGCTGGTGGCCGCAGAGATGGCCTTCGCTGGGCTGAGCCTGGCCGACGCCAAGGCGTCGGTGCAGCAGCGCCTGGCCCTGCGCGGCAAGGACCCGATGGTCGACTTCGTGGCGTCACCGGACGCAGCACTCGGCCAACTGGCGCGTGCCGTGGCCATCACCATGGGCGATGCCGGCAAGTCCATTGCCGACGTGGCCCGCGCCGACGGCGGCCAGACCGTGCGCGAGCACGTGGCGGCCACTATCGCTGAACTCAAGCAGCGCCTGCCGGCCGTGCTGGACGTGGTGGGCGCCAGCGTCGCCCCCGAGGTGGCCACCATTCTGGCGGCGCAACCGGCGGGCCCCACCGACAGCAGCCGTGCCGCCAGCGCCCAGACGACGCACCGGTATGTCGTGGTCTTCAAGGAGACCGCAGGCAACGCCGCCACGCGCACGCAGGAGCTGATGCGCGGCCGCGCCGGCGAAGTCGGCTTTATCTACAGCCACGCAGTGCAGGGCTTTTCCGTCACGCTGCCCGACACCGCCGCCGAGGCCTTCCTCCAGGCCATGGAGAACAACCCGCTCGTGGACCGGGTCGAAGTAGACCAGCCCATCACGCTGAAGCAGACCACGCAGACGAGCGCCATTTGGGGTTTGGATCGCAGTGACCAGCGCGACCTGCCGCTGAGCGGCAGCTACTCCTACAGCAACAGCGGTTCGGCGGTGCGCGCCTACGTCGTCGACACCGGTATCCTGGCAGCGCACGTCGACTTCGGGGGGCGCGTCAGCGCGGGCTACACCGCCATCGCGGACGGCTACGGCACGAGTGACTGCAACGGGCATGGGACCCATGTGGCTGGCACCATCGGCGCAGCCACCTGGGGCATCGCCAAGGCCGTATCGCTCGTGCCGGTGAGGGTCCTGGACTGTGCTGGCTCGGGCAGCCTGAGTACCGTGCTGGCCGGCCTGGACTGGGTGGCCGCCAACGCCGTGAATCCCGCGGTGGTGAACATGTCGCTGGGCGGCGGGGCCTCGTCCACGCTCGACGCCGCGGTAGCCAAGGTCGTGGCCAGTGGTGTGAGCGTGGTGGTGGCGGCCGGCAATGACAACGCCAACGCATGCAACTACTCGCCGGCGCGGGAACCCTCTGCCATCACGGTGGGAGCGACGGCGAGCAACGACGCCCGCTCCAGCTTCTCGAACTTCGGCACCTGTCTTGACCTCTTCGCGCCGGGCAGTTCGATCAAGTCCACCTGGTACACATCGACGACCGCCACCAACACGATCAGTGGAACGTCCATGGCCTCGCCTCACGTAGCGGGTCTTGCGGCGCAGATCCTGCAATCGACTCCGTCGGCAACGCCGACGCAGGTTGCCGATGCCATCAAAGCGGCCGCCACTACCGGCAAGGTCACCAGCGCGGGCACCGGATCGCCTAACCTGCTGATGTTCACGGGGCCGTCCACGAGCACGGAAGAGCCGCCGGCAACCAGCTCCGTAGTGTCGGTGTCGGCGCTGACGGGCTCGGGGAAATTGGTGCGCAACGGCTGGCGCGCCACGGTGAGCATCACCGTCAAGGACGCCAACGGAGTGGCCGTGGGCGGCGCTGTTGTCACGGGTAACTTCACGGTCGGCGGTACCGGCTTGAAGTGCACCACGTCGACGGCTGGCGTGTGCAGCGTGACGAGTGGGCAGATTTCCAAGTCGACGACCCAGACGAGCTTCAGCGTGACCGGCATCAGCGGCACGAACATGAGCTACGACGCGAGCAAGAACACGGTCACCTCGATCGTCGTACAACGGCCATGATGTGAACGCCGGGGCCAGACCTGCGCTCTGGTTCTCGGCGTTTTGCTGGATCGCTGAAGCTGGTTTCTTTCACACTGCGCCGTGTCTCGGCGGTCTAGAACGCTGAGTCCACCGGCAGCTTCGTGGCGTCGAATTCGATTGTGTGGGTGTCGCTGAAGGGTCGATCACTGCCGACCGCGGGCGTCGGCTCTGCGGTCGCTCAGCTTCGGGGTCAGCTTTCTGGCGGTGAGATCGCGCGGCCGACCGGCGCAAGTCGACCCAGACCGGCCCATCGGGTTTCTCCAAAGCTGTCCGATGCTCAGCGCTGGCTTTTCGAGTTTCGCTTCCACGAAGCGGCCGTTCGTGACCTCCAGCAGCCGGCCATAACCTGTCCTTCACGACGCGCTCGAAAACCTTGCCTCAACATGCCTACGACTGACAGGTTTCCGGCGGCGAATTTCAACCTCCTGTCGACGCGACCCGACAAGAAGCTATCAACCTAAATCCGGCAGTTCAAGTCCTCTGATCGCTCGCGGAGGCAGCCTTGGCGCGGGATTGCTGGGATTGGCAGACTCACCCGATGGGTGGTGCGCCGGGAGACCGGCAAGGAGTAGGTGGTGCAAGTCCACTGCGATGGGGGAGTAGCGAACCACATCGGCCCCGAGCCGAGCGTCGGCATCCGCGAGGACGCAGGCGAAGCGTCGGCACGGGAACGTGCAGGCCAGCCATCGAGCCGCGAAATTGGGTTAGTTCTGGGCGCCGACGCTGTCACCCTTGCGGAAGGCCACACGGCTGCGCGCGATGTCGCGAGTGCGCGGTCGGCCCGGCGTGGTCTGAGAACCTGGCACACACATACGCTTCTTGCACGGGAACCGGGAGATCTCGGGTCTGACCAGCCGCGGTACCGGGCTGGCCCGCATCGGGAAGGCGAGGAACCGTAGCCGATGATGCACGGACCCGAGAAGTCAGACCCGGCCACAGCAGCGAAGAAGCCTGCGAACAAGGCTGCCTCGGCGGCTGCGGAGCGGGGGGAGCCAAGGGCCGGGACCGAGGGGAACACGGGCCAACCACGCACGCGACGGACACAGAGCCGCGGTAGCGTGTCACCGGGGCTGGACCGTGTACGGCACGCTGCGAGGCAGCGAGAAACGTCGCTCGCGGCTGTCCCGGGTATCGACATCGGCCAGGAACTTCGC
>CAZQPN010000131.1:0-7294 GCA_964595215.1 uncultured Rubrivivax sp.
TCTGGCTGACGATGTGGAAGGCCAGGATGCGGCGCATGTCCCAGTGGTAGGCCGCCCCCAGCACGCCGAACAGCATCGTGGCCGCCGCGATCCAGCCCAGCGCCTCGTGCAGCACCGCCGGCGCGGGCGCGAACACGTCGCCCATGGTGCGCAGCACGGCGTAGACGCCGACCTTGGTCAGCAGGCCGGCGAACAAGGCCAGCACCGGCGCCGGCAGCGTGTGGTAGCTGGCCGGCAGCCAGGCATAGAGCGGGAACGCGCCGGCCTTGATCAGGAAGGCCAGCACGAGCGCCGCCAGCACCACGGTGGCGATGCCGGCGCTCAGCGTCGGCGCGGCCTGCGCCAGGGCGCCGTAGTTGAGGTGGCCGGTGACGGCGTAGACCGCGCCCACTGCCATCAGCAGCAGCAGCGTGCCCAGCAGGTTGAGCACCAGGTACTTGAAGCTGGCGTCGAGCTGGTCCACGCGACCGCCGATGGCGAACAGGCCGATCGAGCAGATCAGCATCACCTCGAACCAGACATAGAGGTTGAACAGGTCGGCCGTGGCGAACGCGCCGCCGACACCGGCGAGCACGCCGTGCACCAGCGGCAGCAGCATCGGGTGGCGCGTGCCGGGGTCGGCATCGCTGGCCAGGAACAGCAGCGAGGCCGCACCCATCAGCGCGGTGATCAGCACCAGTGCACTGCCGGTGCGGTCGAGCCGGAACTCGATGCCATAGGGCGCGGCCCAGCCGCCGAATGCAGCCTGCGCCGGCTGGTCGGCGCCGGCCAGCGCCACCAGCGCGATGGCGCAGGCCAGGAAGGCGACGATGCCGGCGATGCTGAGCGACTGCTGCAGCGCCGGCCGGCGGCTGGCCAGCGTGGTCAGCGCGGCGGTGGCCAGCGGCACCAGCACCGGGGCGACAACGAGCGCGGTCATCGCCTCCCCTTGGGCCTGCGGTCCGTCCCCCCGAGGGGGAGCTCGCGCCTTGGGAACGGCCCGGCAGCGCTCATCGGGCCCCCTCCTGCGGCGGCCAAACCGGGTCGCAGCCGGGGCGCGGTTGCGGCGGCTTGACGGGGTCATCAAGCCTCGGTTCGGCGTGGCGCAGCGCCAGCACGTCGTCGGTGCCGGCGTCGCGGATCAGCCGCAGCACGAGCACGAGCGAGAAGCACACCAGAGCGAAACCGATGACGATGGCGGTGAGCACGAGCGCCTGCGGCAGCGGGTTGGCCGCATCCGTCAGCGCCTGTTCGCCCAGCGGCACCACCGCCGGAAGCGCCGAGCCCAGCCGGCCGGCTGCGAACAGCACCAAGTTGGCCGCCGCGCCCAGCACCGCCAGCCCGAGCACGATGCGCAGCGCGTCGCGCGACAGCGTCAGGTAGACACCCGCCGCCAGCGTCACCCACACGGTGAAGGCCAGGGCCCAGATCATGGCCGGTCCTCGGCCACCGGCGCGTCCGCGTCCTCGTCGTCGTCGACCGACAGCAGCGCCAGCGCATAGCCGGCGAGCGCGCCCCACACGCACAGGTAGACGCCGACGTCGAAGACCAGCACGGTCGAGACCTTGAATTCGGTGAAGCCCAGCGGCAGCGTGCCCCACCAGTGCGTCAGGTAGGCGTCGCCCACCAGCAACGCCGGCACGCCCGACAGTGCCGCCAGCACGACGCCGGCGGCCGCCAGCGTCACCGGGTCGGCGAAGGGCAGGCGGCGCGCGGCGGCGGCACTGCCGTGCGCCACCGCCCACAGGATGCTGGCGCTGACCGCCACCAGGCCGCCGATGAAGCCGCCGCCGGGCTCGTTGTGGCCGCGCAGCAGCACCCACACCGACGCCACGAGGATGACCCAGTACAGCGGGCGCGCGACGACGTCGAGGATGACGATGCGGCCGCGCTTCATCGCCCACCCTCCGGGGCCTGCGCAGACTGCGTTCGGCGGCGCAAGGCCTGCAGCAGCGGCAGCGCCGCCAGCAGCGACAGCATCACGACCGTGATCTCGCCCAGCGTGTCGAGGGCGCGGAAGTCCACCAGGATCACGTTGACGACATTGCGCCCGTAGGCCTCGGGCACGCTGCGCTCGGCGAAGAACAGCGACAGCGCCGGGTCCAGCGCGCCGGCGGTGGCCGCCAGCAGCAGCAGCGTCGTCACGCCGGCAAAGCCCAGCGCGACGGCCAGCGCGAGCGGGCGCAGCGCCGGCTCGTCGACGCTGCGTGCCAGGCCCAGGCGCTTGAGCTTGAGCAGCACGGCCGCCACGACGATGACGAACACGGTCTCGACCGTGAACTGCGTGTAGGCCACGTCCGGCGCGCCGGTGAACAGGAACAGCAGCGCGCTGCCGTAGCCGACCAGGCCGGTGGCCAGTAGCAGCACCAGCCGGTCGCGCAGCACCGCGGCGGCCAGCGCGCCGATGATGATCAGCGCGCAGGCGCCGACGAATCCGGCCGACGGCGCATCCCACGCCGGCCAGGCCAGATCGGGGCCGGCCGCCCACAGCGCGGCCGCCAGCGCCAGCGTCACGCTGCCGGCCACCAGGGCGCCGTAGGCGGGCAGCCGACCGCCCTGCAGCGCGCGCGTGCCGGCGGCGGCCACGCGCGGGATCGACGCCAGCGAGCGCTCGTACTGGGAGGCCATGCCCACGCGCCCGATGCGGCGCGCGACCCATTCGAATCGGTTGTGCAGCGGGTCCCAGAACAGGTAGACGGCCACACCGAAGGCCAGCGTCAACGCCAGCGATCCGAGTGCGGGGCCGAGTTCCAGCGCCAGTCTGACCACCACGGCCGTGGTGTCGGGCGTCATGGCGCCCGAGGCCTCGGCGATCAGACCCTGGGCGAAGAAGGGGAACACCCCCAGCCCGATGCCCACCAGCGCCAGCACCAGCGGCGGGCCGACCAGGGCCGGCCCGCCCTCGTGGGCGTCGGGCGTCTGCGTCTGGCCCGGGTGGCGCCAGAAGACGCGGATCGCCGCCACGCCAGCCACCGCCACCGCGATGGCGCCGAAGACGGTGTTGGCGGCGCGCGCGAAGGCGAACACGTCGTCGGCACCCTTCACCTCGGTGATGATGTCCTTGACGACGTAGCCGAAGGACAGCGGCATGCCCGCCATCGAGGCGCCGGCCAGCAGCGCGGCGGCGGCGGTCCAGGGCATCGCGTGGCGCAGGTTGCCGAGCTTGTCGATCACGCGCGTGCCGGTGCCGTGGTCGATGTTGCCGGCGACGAAGAACAGCGGCGCCTTGTACAGCGCGTGCGCCAACAGGAGCGCGCCCACCGCCACCGAGGCGCCGTCGCCCTTCAGGCCCACCAGCGTCACCAGCGTGCCCAGCGTGGCCACCGTCGACCACGCCAGGATGCGCTTGAGGTCGCGCTCGCGCAGCGCCAGCACCATGCCCCACGCGGCGGTGATCGAGCCGGCGGTCTTGAGCAGGATCTCCCACAGGTCCCAGTCGCCGAAGCCCGGATCCAGCCGCGCCAGCAGGTAGACGCCGAGCTTGACCATGGTGGCCGAGTGCAGGTAGGCAGACACCGGGGTCGGCGCGGCCATCGCGCCCGGCAGCCAGAAGTGGAACGGAAACTGTGCGCTCTTGGTGAACGCGCCCACCAGGATCAGCAGCATCGCCGCGGTCAGGGCCGGCGTGGCCGTCGCCTCGGCCGCCGGCAGTGCGACGACGATGTCGCTCACCACGTAGGTGCCCATCGCCTGGCCGAGCAGGATGAAGCCGGCCAGCAGCGCCAGCCCGCCGGTGCCGGTGACCATCAGCGCCTGCTGGGCCGACTTGCGGCTGTCGGGCTTCTCGTGGTCGAAGCCCACCAGCAGGAAGGACAGCAGGCTGGTGGCCTCCCAGAACAGGAAGAGCACGATCAGGTGGTCGGCGACGACGCAGCCGATCATCGCCACCATGAACAGGCTCAGCAGCACGTACATCCGGCGCTGACCCGGGTGGCCCGCCAGGTAGCCGCCGGTGTAGACGAAGACCGCGGTACCGACGCCGGTGATCATCAGCAGCATCAGCGCCGACAGGCCGTCGAGGCGCCAGGCCAGCGCCACGTCCAGCGCCGGCACCCAGGCCCACTGGCCGGCCAGCGGCAGGTCGTGCGCGACCAGGGCCCACAGCACCACCGCCAGCGCCGCGGCCGGCACCGCAGTGGCGAGCGCGCGGGCCGGCAGGCTCATCGCCATCCCGGAGGGCATGGGCATCGCGGCCGAACCCATGGCTCAGCGGCGCGCCGGCCGCCCGCACGATGGCGGGTAGCGGAAGGCAAAGGGCAAGGATGTCCAGGGCGGCATGGCGCGAGCCGGCAGATGTTCGAGTTGTTGGAATCTACCGCAGCACCCGCGCGCGGCGCTGTCGGCGGGCAGCGCTGGCCGCACGCCGACCATGGACCGGCGCCGCGCGGGAAGGTTCCGTGGAGCGTTGGCGAGCGCCTCGACGAAGGGCGATCGTTGTATCGGCCGGTGGGGTTGGCCGACGGCCGGCGGCCGTACGCCGGCACCGCCGGTGCGGGCAGGCGGGCCGCTCGGAGCTGTCCGCTAGCATCGGTCGATGTTCTGGCTCTGGGTGCAGTTCGCCATCTGTGCGGCGCTGATCGCACGCGCCGGCTTCGTCTTGAGCGCGAGCGCGGACCGCCTGGCCGCGGTGCACGGCTGGGGGCGCGGCTGGGTAGGGCTGGCGCTGCTGGGCACCATCACGTCGCTGCCGGAGCTCGCCTCGGGGATCAGCAGCGTGGCCTTCGTCGACGCGCCCAACCTGGCCGTCGGCAACGCGCTCGGTGCCTGTGTGGTCAACCTGCTTTTCCTCGGTGTCGTCGACGCGCTGCAGCGGGGCCAGCCGCTGTACCGGCATGCGTCGGCCTCGCACCTGCTGACGGCCGCGTTCGGCATCGTGATGCTCGGGCTGGCGGCCCTCGGACTGGTGGCCGGGGCGCGCGTGCCGGCGGTGCTGAACCTCGGTCCGGTCAGCCCGCTGTTGCTCGGGCTGTACCTGCTGGCGCTGCGCAGCGTGCAGGCGCACGCGCGCAGCGCCGCCCAGGCGGTGCCAGTGCCGGTGCCGGCGGCGGACCGCCAGCGCCTGTGGTGGCGCTTCGGGCTGGCCGCCGCGGTCGTGCTGGCCGCGGGCAGCTGGCTGCCGGAGGCGGCGGACCGCCTGGCCGCGGCGATGGGCTGGTCGCGCAGCTTCGTCGGGACGGTGTTCATGGCCCTCGTGACCACGCTGCCGGAGATGGCCGTCACGCTCGGGGCGCTGCGCGTCGGCGCGCTGGACATGGCGATCGGCAACCTGCTGGGCAGCAACCTCTTCAACGTCACCATCCTGGCGGTCGACGATCTCTTCTACCCGACGGCGCCGCTGCTGGCGGTCGCCGCGCCGGTGCACGCGATCACGGCGATCACGGCCCTCGTGATGACCGGTCTCGTGATGGTTGGTCTCGTGATGCGTCCGCAGGGTCGCGTGCTGAGGGTCATGAGCTGGATCAGCGTGGGACTGCTGGCGGCCTACCTCGTCAATGCGGCGCTGGTGGCGCTGGGGGAGCACTGAGCCGGCTGCAGTCGGTCGCGCCGTCGCCCGGAGGACAGTGGCCGCAGGCTTGACACCGGTCAAATCCGACTCGCTGCGCCACTGGTCAGAATGACGTCGCAGTCCGCCGACACCCGGCGACGGACGGGGTGGCATCGCCGGCCCGTGACCATCCACCGACCCGCGAGAGGACCCCAGGCCCGATGCACGCACCGACGCGCTCCGACGACCCGACTGGCCGCGCCGACGCCTGGCACGCGCGCAGCGCCGCGGACACGCTGCAGGCGCTCGCCACCGGCACCCACGGGCTGGGCGCCGACGAGGCGGCGCGCCGGCTGGCCGAGCACGGCCCGAACCGGCTCGCCGAGGTCGAGCCGCCGGGCCTGCTGG
This sequence comes from uncultured Rubrivivax sp., assembly GCA_964595215.1. Taxonomy (GTDB): domain Bacteria; phylum Pseudomonadota; class Gammaproteobacteria; order Burkholderiales; family Burkholderiaceae_C; genus Rubrivivax. The sequence goes on from CAZQPN010000131.1 coordinate 5,873, forward strand.
CGCGGCTGCTGCGCCAGTTCAACAACCTGCTGCTGGTCGTGCTGATGGCAGCGGCGCTGGTGACGGCGCTGATGGGCCACTTCGTCGACACCGTCGTCATCATGGCCGTGGTCGTCCTCAACGCGGTGATCGGTTTCGTCCAGGAGGGCAAGGCCGAGAAGGCGCTGCAGGCGATCCGTCACCTGCTGTCGCCCCGCGCGGTCGTGCTGCGCGACGGCCACCAGCGCGAGGTCGACGCCGCCGAGCTGGTGCCCGGCGACCTCGTGCTGCTGGCATCGGGCGACAGCCTGCCGGCCGACGTGCGCCTGCTGCGCGCGCGCAACCTGCGCATCGACGAGTCGGCACTGACCGGCGAGTCGGTGCCGGTCGAAAAGACCGTAGAGCCGGTCGCGGCCGACGCCGCGATCGGCGACCGCTGCGGCATGGGCTACGCCGGCACCCTGGTCACCCAGGGCCAGGCACGCGCCGTGGTGGTGGCCACCGGCGCCTCGACCGAGATCGGCCGCATCGGCAAGATGCTCGAGTCGGTCGAGGCCGGAACGACGCCACTGCTGCGCAAGATGGAGGCGTTCAGCCGCACGCTGACGCTGGTCATCATGTTCGCGGCGGTGGGCCTGTTCCTGTTCGGTCTGCTGGTGCGCGGCATGGGGGCCGGCGAGGTCTTCATGGCGGCCGTCGGCCTGGCGGTGTCGGCGATTCCCGAGGGGCTGCCGGCGATCATGACGATCACGCTGGCGATCGGCGTGCAGCGCATGGCGACGCGCCATGCGGTGATCCGCCGGCTGCCGGCGGTCGAGACGCTGGGCTCGGTGACGGTGATCTGCTCGGACAAGACCGGCACCCTGACACGCAACGAGATGACGGTGCAGGAGGTCGTCTGCGCCGGCGTCGTGGTCGAGGTCGACGGCGCCGGCTATGCCCCCGAGGGCGCGCTGCGCATCGACGGCGAGGCGCTGGCGCCCGATGCGCTGGCGACGCGCCTGCCGGCGCTGCACGCGTTGGCGGAGGCGGCGGCGCTGTGCAACGACGCCGCGCTGCACGAACGCGATGGCCAGTGGGAGCTGGCCGGCGACCCGACCGAAGGTGCGCTGCTGACGCTGGCCGGCAAGGCCGGGCTCAACCCGGCCGAGATGCAGGTCGAGCGGCCGCGGCTGGACCTGATCCCTTTCGAGTCCGAGCACCGCTTCATGGCGACGCTGCATGCGGACGGCGGGGGCGACGGCCGACGAAGCGATGCGCCGATCGCCTTCGTCAAGGGTGCGCCCGAACGTCTGCTCACGATGTGTGCCGATCAGCTCGGCGCCGATGGCGCCACCGAGCCGCTGGACGGCGAGCGCTGGCACGCCGCGGTCGAGGCGCAGGCGCGCGCCGGCCGCCGCGTGCTTGCGCTGGCGCGCCGCGCGCTGCCCGCGGTCACCGAGG
>CAZQPN010000132.1:0-7293 GCA_964595215.1 uncultured Rubrivivax sp.
GACGACGGCGATCGCGGCCGCGGCGGCGACCATCGCCTCGACCGCGGTGCCGCCGTCGCGCAGCACGGCGGCGCCGGCCTGCGCGGCCAGGTGGTGGGGGGCGGTCACGAGGCCGCCGCGGCAGGTGAGGCTGTGCAGCATGGGGTGGGGCGGCTATGCGCCGGCGGCGCTCAGGTGGCGGCCGCGGACTGTGCCGTCGACGGGTTCTGGGTGGCGGTGAACAGGCGCCGCAGGTGCTCGCCCGAGGTGGTGGGCGCGTATTTTGCCGGCGCGCCGTCGTCCAGGCTGCGGATCTCGGCGTCGTGGTTCGGGTTGTGGAAGAACACCAGCGACACCCGGCTGGTGTCGGCCTCGCCCGCGTCCTCGACGCTGCGCGGCGGGTTGACGACGCGGTGCAGCGTCGACACCCAGCGGTCGTTCGTCCAGCGCGCCATCAGGTCGCCGATGTTGACGATGAAGGTGCCGGGCACGACGGGCACGTCGCGCCAGTCGCCGGCCGCGTTGCAGACCTGCAGCCCGCCCGGCTTGTCCTCGGTCGCCAGCAGCGTCAGGCTGCCGTAGTCGCTGTGTGCGCCGGCGCGGATCTGCCCCGGCGCCGGCGCCTCGCGCTGCGGCGGGTAGTGGCGCACGCGCAGGCGGCTGATGTGGTGGTCGATCTTGTCGTCGAAGTAGGCCTCGGGCCGGCCCAGCGCGACGGCGAAGATGCGCATCACGGTCGCCGCCAGCGCGCCGGTCGCGCGGTAGTAGTCGCTCCACACGGCGCGCAGCCCGGCCGGCCGCTCGGGCCACAGGTTGGGCGCGAAGTGCGCGCCGCCGGCGGCCGCGACCGCCGGCGGCGGCGCGTCGACCGGGCCGATCATCAGGCTCTCGTTGAGGTCGCTGCCGGCGGCCATCGGGTCGCGCGAGCGCGCCAGCGACTCGTCGTGCAGGCCGATGTAGCCGCGCGTGACGTGCGGCGCCGGCCGCGCGACGCGCTGCTTCTCGGCCAGCGGCAGCGCGAAGAAGTCGCGTGCGACGGTGCGCGTGCGCTCGATCAGCGCGGCGTCGACGCCGTGGCCAGCGATGACGAGGAAGCCGATGTCGCGGCAGGCGCGGTCGACCGCCGCGGCGACCGCGGCCTTGTCGGCCGCGCCACCGAGGCGGAAGGGGGCGATGTCGATGACGGGGACGTCGAGCAGCTTCATGCGGGGGGTCGCGCGGGGGGGTGCAGGGGAGGGCGTCGGCGCGCGGCGATGGCGTGACGCGTCGGGTCAGGCCAGCGCGTCGCCGCCATCGACCAGCAGCGTGCTGCCGGTGGCGAAGCGGTTCGTCGCGACGAAGACGATGGCGCGGGCGATGTCGTCCGGTGCGCCGACGCGTCGCAGCGGCAGCCGCTCGCGCATCTGCGCGAACTTGCGCTCGCGGCCGTCGGGGCCGAGCTTGTCCCACAGCGGCGTCACGGTGGTGCTGGGCGAGACCGTGTTGACGCGCACCGCCGGCGCCAGCTCCAGCGCCAGCCCGCGCGCGAGCGCCTCGACGGCGGCGTTCATCACGCCCTGCAGCACCGCGGTCGGCTGCGGCCTCACGCTGTAGACGCCGGAGACGAAGGTCAGCGAGCCGCCGTCGACGATGCGCGCGTGCCGTCCGACGTGGTAGGCACCCCAGAACTTGTTGTCCATCGACGACCGTGCGGCGTCCAGCGGCAGGCCGCGCACCGGGCCGGTCTGGGTCGCCGAGCCGGCGAGCACGACGTGGTCCCAGCGTGGGCCGGATGCGAAGAAGGCCTGCACCGCGGCGTCGTCGACGACGTCCAGTCGCGCGGCCTCGACGCCCGGTGGCAGGCGGGCCAGCGCGGCGCCCCGCTTGTCGGCCGAGCGCGACGCGATCGTCACCCGACCGCCGGCCTCGGCGGCCAACCGGGCCGTCGCCTCTCCGATGCCCGAGCTGCCGCCGATGACGAGCCAGCGCGCGCCGGTGCCGGCGTCCTGCGTCGTCATCGTCGCCTGCGCACCGGCCGTCATCCGTGCGTGCAGTACGCGTGCACGCCCAGCGGCGTCGCGGCCAGCCCGCTGCAGTACTGGTTGACGTAGGGCTCGAGCTTCTCGGCCAGCGCGCGCGCCTCGCGGTTGACCTCGGCCAGCCGCGCGACGGCGGCCTCGGCCTGGCCGCGCAGGGCGTCGAAGTCGAAGTCGGTGAAGCCGCCGGCGCGCAGCCGCACGCGGCCACCGACGATCACCGTGTGCACGCCGGTGCCGTCCTCGCAGTGCACGACCTGGTTGACCGCGTCGTTCAGCGGCACGTAGTGCGGCGCGGCCAGGTCGAGCAGCACGACGTCGGCCTGGTAGCCCTTGGCCAGCCGCCCGATCAGCCCCTCGAAGCCGAGCGCCCGCGCGCCGCCCTCGGTCGCCGCGCGCAGCGCCTCGGGCGCCGAGAGCCACTGGCCGATGTCGCGCCCGCGCACGCGCGAGACCATGGTCGCCAGCCGCATCGCCTCGAACATGTTCAGGTTGTCCGACGAGCCGGCGCCGTCGGTGCCAAGCGCCAGGTGGATGCCGCGCGCGAGCATCGCACGCGCGTCGGCCAGCCCGGAGCCGAGCTTCATGTTGCTGCCCGGGTTGTGCGACACCGAGGCCCCGTGGTCGGCCAGCCGCGCGCGGTCGTCGTCGTCCAGCCAGACGCCGTGCGCGACGCAGAAGCCGGGTTGCAGCAGGCCCAGGCCGTCCAGGTGCGCGACCAGCGACTTGCCGTAGCGCCGCTGCGCGACGACGGCCTGCACCTTCGACTCGGCCACGTGCATCTGGAAGCCGACACCGAACTCGCGCCCGAGGTCGCGGCAGCCGCACAGGAAGGCGTCGCTGCAGTGGTGCGGGATCGTGGGCCCGAGCGCCGGCCGCACCCAGCGGCGGTCGAAGCGCCACTGCGTGAAGATCTCTCGGCAGGCCTCCAGGCTCTTCGCGTACGGCGCCGCGCGGATCGCCAGCGCCTGCTCGCGCAGGCCGTCGGGCAGCGCGTCGGCCAGGCCGGGGATGGCCTCGTAGAAGCTCTTGTCGGCCATCATCGGCGCGATCGCCGCGCGCACGCCGACGTCGGCATAGGCCTGGGCCACCGCGTTCACGCCGTCGACGGTCGGCAGCGGGAACTCGGCGAACATGTCGTAGCTGGCGGTGCAGCCCTTGCGCAGCATCTCGCAGGCGCCGATCGCGGCCGAGAGGTACTTCTCCTCCAGCGTGCGCCGTCCGCCGGTCCAGGGCGCGTGGTTGAGCAGCAGTTCCAGCGTCCAGCGGTCGGCCAGACCCTTGCCGAGGTTGGTCTGCGCGTGGTTGTGGCCGTTGACGAGGCCGGGCATCACCAGCATGCCGCCGGCCTCGACGACATCCTTGCCCTCGGCCGGCACGCTGCCGGGCGCGACGACGTCGGCGATCGTCTCGCCGTCGACCACGAGGTCGGCCGCCTCGAAGCGCTCGCAGCCGGACTGCAGCACGCGGCCGCCGCGGATCAGCATCATGTCGGGTCTCCGTCGGTGCCTGCGTGCACGGCGTCGACGGTCTCGGCCGGCACCACCACCGCGTCCTCCAGCCGCAGGAAGGACGCCTGGCCGTCGGCGTCGACCGCGAAGCCGTAGGACAGTCGGCCGCGCAGCCGCAGCGGCCGGTCGGGGTCCAGGCCGGCCGGCGGCTCGAAGCCGGGCAGCTGCAGCGCGGCCACCGGCACCGCCGAGCAGTCGGGGCAGGCGCCGGGCTGGTCGACCGCGATCCAGCGGCTGCCGTCGTGGTTGCGCGCCACCAGGGTCTCGAACTGCAGCCAGCCGCCCGACAGGTGGCCGCAGCGTGCCGAGTAGGCCAGGCGCTCGCTGCCGCGGTGGTCGAACAGGTCGTCCATCGTCACGACGCCGGCCGCCGCGCCGGCCGGGGCGGTCTCAGGCGGCGTCATGTTCGGCCTCCTGCGCGCGCATCACCTCGCGTTCCATGTGCGCGGTCAGCCGCGCGCGGTAGTCGTTGAACGCCGGGTCGGTGTAGCGGCGCGGCCGCGGCAGCTCGATGCGCACGTCCTCGAGCACGCGCCCCGGGCCGGCGCTGAAGACGACGACCCGGTCCGACAGCAGCACCGCCTCGTCGATCTGGTGGGTGACGAAGAGGATGGTCGAGCGGAAGCCCTCCCAGATCTCGAGCAGGAACTGCTGCATCAGCACCCGGGTCTGGAAGTCGAGCGCGGCGAAGGGCTCGTCCATCAGGATGAAGGCCGGGCTGCCGACGAGCGCGCGCGCGATCGCGACGCGCTGCTTCATGCCACCCGAAAGCTGGTGCGGGAAGTGCTGCGCGAACTTCGTCAGCCGCACGCGCGCCAGCACCTCGCGCGCGCGCTCGCGCCGCTCGGGAGGCGCCACGCCCTTCATCTTCAGCCCGAAGGCGACGTTGTCCTCCACGTTCAGCCAGGGGAACAGCGCGTGCTCCTGGAACACCATCACGGCGTCCGGGTCGGGGCCGGTCACCGGGTGGCCGTCGATGCGGATCTCGCCGGCGCTGATCGGCTCCAGGCCCGCGATCAGCTCGAGCAGCGTGCTCTTGCCGCAGCCCGAGGGGCCGAGAAGCGCGACGAACTCGCCGCTCGAGACCTCGAGCGAGATGTCGCGCAGCGCCTCGACCGCGAGGCCGCCTTCGGAGGGCCAGGTCTTGCCGACGCCGGCGCAGGTGAGCGAACTCATCGCGACTCCTTCAGCGGGCCGGCTGCCACCACAGCACCTTGCGCTGCAGCAGCAGCAGGAAGGCGTCGACCGCGTAGCCGACGACGCCGACGATGCAGATGCCCAGCATGATCAGGTTGCCGTTGAACATCTCGCGGCCGAGGATGACCATCATGCCGACACCGTTCTTCAGCCCCACCATCTCGGCCGCCAGCACCGCCATCCAGGCGGCGAAGAAGTTGATGCGCAGCATCGTGAAGACCTGCGGCAGCACGGCCGGGAAGATGACGTGCCACCACACTTGGCGCGGCGACGCGCCGAAGGTGCGCGCGGTCTTGACCATGCGCGGGTCGACCGACCCGACGGCGGCCACCGTCGACAGCGTGAGCAGGAAGTACACGCCGACGAAGACGATGAAGACCGCGGTCGCGTTGCCCACGCCCAGCAGCATGATGCCGAGCGGGATCCACGCGATCGGCGCGATCGGCGCCAGCCCGCGCACGATCGGCAGCAGCGCCGCCGACACGAGGCCGGACATCGAGATCGCGATGCCGGTGGCGACCGCGGCGACGAAGCCCAGCGCCATGCCGGCCAGCACGCGCAGCACGCTGGCGACGATCGCGCCCGGGATCGTCATGGCCTCGGCGCCGAAGCCCACGCGCAGCCCGCTCTCGATCGCGTAGCCGATGAAGGACGAGGGCGGTGGCAGCAGCGAGGACTGCAGCCAGCCGCGCGCCACCGCGACCTCCCACAAGGTGACCAGCACGATCCAGGGCAGCAGCATCGCCGTGGCGCGCAGGGCGCGGCCGCTCCAGACGGACGGCGCCGGCGAGGCCGTGCGGGCGGTGGCGGCGCCGGCGGGCGCGGCGGCGGGGGTCGGCAGCACGGCGCCCATCGCGTCAGACCGTCTTCAGCACGTCGCGCAGCAGCCGCAGGTCCATCACCTCGGGCGTGCTCTTCAGGTAGCCCAGGGTGCGCATGTCGGCGATTGCGACCTCCATGCCCTTGTCGCCGCCGCGCGTCAGGTCGACCTGCGGCAGCTGGCGCGGCAGCGACGCACGCAGCGTGGCCTTGTCGACGCGGTAGTACTTGCCCTTGTCGAGCACCTCGACGGCGCGCTCCATGTCGGCGCGGATCGCGCGGTCGGCCTTCAGCAGCACGCGCAGGTAGCGCTTGGTCGCGTCGGGGTAGCTGGCGATGAAGTCCTGACGCGCGTTGGTCACGCAGTCCGGCCCGTCGGCGCCCCAGGTCTCGAGGTTGCTCGCGATCGGCGTGCCACCGAGCTGATCGACGAGCTTGGTGGCGAAGGGCTCGACGTGGGTCACGAGGTCGACCGCCTTGGCCTCGAAGGCGGCGGCCATCGACAGCACGTCGTTGAACCACACCATGTCGAAGTCGCTGTAGGACATGCCGTTGTTGGCCAGTGCGCGGTAGGTCATCAGCTCGAAGGTGTTCAGCCGCATCGTGCCGACCTTCAGCCGCTTGCCGCCGCGCGCGGCCTTGAGGTCGGCCATCGACTTGATGCCGGTCTCGGCCTGCGCGACAAGGAAGATGCCGCCCGCGCCGGAGCCGGCGATGGTGCGCACCGGCGCGCCGTTGTGCGCCGCGACGACGGTGTTCGTGAACGGGATGTGCGCGATCTGGATCGCGCCGCTGACGAGCGCCGTCAGTCCGTCGCCCGGGTTGGGCATGAACTTCAGCGAGACGTTCAGGCCCTCGTCCTTGAACATGCCGGTGGCGTGGCCGTAGAACAGCGGCGACATGCAGATGCCGACCAGGTGGCCGACGGTGATGAGCTCGGGCTGGGCCGCGGTCTGCGCCTGCACGGCGCTGCCGGCGCCGAGCGAGGCCACGCCGGCCACGGCGGCGCCGGTCTGCAGGAACTGACGTCGTTTCATCGCGGGGACTCCTTGGGTCGCGGTTTCGGAGGAAGGGGAAGTCGGACAACGGGCGCGTCGGCGCGGCTCAATGCCGCGGTGACGACTCGCCCAGGTATGCCTGCGCCAGCGCCGGGTCGGCGGCGATCTCGGCCGCCGTGCCCTCGGCGACGATGCGGCCGCCCTCGATGACGTAGGCGCGGTCGGCGAGCGCCAGCGCCAGCCCGGCCATCTGGTCGACCAGCAGCAGCGTCATGCCCTCGCGGCGCAGCGCGTCGAGCGCGGCGAACAGCTCGGCGATGACCTTGGGCGCCAACCCCAGCGAGGGCTCGTCGAGCAGCAGGATGCGCGGGCGCGACATCAGCGCGCGTGCGATCGCCAGCATCTGCTGCTCGCCGCCGGACAGCAGCCCGGCGCGCTGGTGCAGGCGCTCGCGCAGGCGCGGGAAACGCTGCAGCTGTTCCTCCACGCGCGCGTCGCGATCGGCCGGTTGCAGGAAGGCGCCCAGCCGGATGTTGTCCAGCACGCTCAGCTCGGGGAAGACCTGGCGCCCCTCGGGCACCAGCACGACGCCCTGCGCGACGACCTGCTCGGCGCCCAGCGGCACGAGGTCGCGCCCTTCGAGGTGGATGCCGCCCTGCAGCGGTCGGTGCAGGCCGGCCAGCGCCTTCATCAGCGTCGACTTGCCGGCGCCGTTGGCGCCCAGCAGCGCCACCACCTCGCCGCGCCGCACCTGCAGGTCGATGCCGTGCAGCA
>CAZQPN010000133.1:0-7272 GCA_964595215.1 uncultured Rubrivivax sp.
TGCTGATGCTGCCGATCATGGCCGGCAGCCGCAGGTCGCCCTTCTTGAGCTGGCGAATCAGCGGGACCATCTTGGTGGTCAGGATGGCCGGGTTGTCGTCGTCTTCGTCGCCTTCGGCCTGCGCGTCCTGGTGCTTGGCGTCGGCCGCTGCCTGCCGCGCCTGCTTGAGCTCGGCCTCGGCGCTGCCGAGCAGCTCGTAGAGCTTGTCCTTGGTCAGCTTGAAGGGTTTGTCGCCGAGCTCCTTCTTGGCCTTGGCCAGTGCGGCGACCAGCTTCATGATCTGCCCGACGACCTCGTCCAGCGCTGCCGCCCGCTCGTCGGGCTTGCCGGCGTCGGTCTTGTCGAACGCGGTCAACGCCTTGACCAGCGCCTTGTCGTCCAACTCGAGCTTCTGCTTCTTGACGAAGTCGCTCCACTCGTCCTTGCCGAGCTTGTCTGCCATGACGCCTCCAGATGCCTACGGGCCCGACGCACGAGCGCGACGGCGTCTTGAGGGCCCGGGTGATTCGAATTGCAGGGCGCAGCTGCTGACGGTAGCGCCGGCGGACGGAGTCTAGGCGACAGAGCGCTGCGGCGTCACGGCTTCGCTGACGGTTTCCCGCCCGTGAAAACACCAACCACGGGGAGACCCGCACCGGCCTCGGGCGACCCCGGAACCGTCCGCCCGCGCAACCAGGCCTTTCGTCTGCCCGAGCGTCGACCCGTCGCACCGGGATGGCCGGTTCGGGCGTCGGGCGTTACGCTCGCGGACTTCGCACAGATCCCCTTGGTGTCCGACCGGCGCCATCGCTCGACCATGCGCATTCGCACCCCCCTGGCGCCGGCCTTCGCGCTGGCCGCCGCCCTGCTCATCGCTGCCTGCGGGCCAGCCAGACCATCGGCCCGCGGCGCCGCCGCGCCGCCTGACGCCGCACCATTGCTGCTCTCGCAGGAGGATCTGCTGACCCTCCAGTCCAGCCGCATGGCCCAGGGACCGTTGATCACCGGTGCCGTGCAGCCCGAGAAGCGCGCCGACCTGCGCGCCGAGGTGGCGGCGGTCGTGGTGCAGGTGCACAAGGACAACGGCGAGACCGTCAAGGCCGGTGACCTGCTGCTGCGGCTGGACGACACCGCGATCCGCGAGAGCCTGGGATCGGCCGAGGAGACCCAGCGGGCGGCCGAGCAGGCCCTGGCCCAGGCCGATCGCAGCGTCGACCGGCTGAAGACGCTGCAGGCGCAGGGCATGATCTCGACGCAGGCGCTGGAGGACGCCCAGGTGCGCCGCAACAGCGCGCAGAGCGAGCTGGCGGCAGCGCGATCGCGCGTCGTCTCGGCGCGGCAGCAGTTGCAGCGAACGCTGGTCCGTGCGCCCTTCGCCGGAGTCGTCAGCGAGCGCAAGGCCTCGACCGGCGACACGGCACAGATCGGCAAGGAGCTGGTCAAGGTCATCGATCCGCGCAGCATGCGCTTCGAAGGCCTGGTGTCGGCCGACCGCTTGTCGGACCTGGCGCTGGGCCAGCCGGTGCGCTTTCGCATCAACGGCTTCTCGGACCAGCCGTTCGGCGGCCGCATCGAGCGGATCGACGCCGCCGTCAACACGGCGACACGCCAGGTGGCGGTGGCGGTGGCCTTCGACGACCCGTCGGCGGCGCCGCGCGTGGCCGGCCTGTTCGCCGAAGGCCGCGTCGAGACCGGCAGCACCGAGGTGCTGACCCTGCCGGAAAACGCGCTCGTGCGGGCCGGCGAGCAGGCGCACGTCTGGCGCGTGCAGGGTGCGACGCTGGCCAAGGTCGACGTGAAGACGGGCGAGCGCGATCCACGCACCGGCGAAGTGCCGGTGCTGTCAGGCGTGGCGGCCGGCGACCGACTGTTGCGCAATCCGGGCAGCGGGCTGCGCGACGGCCAGGCGGTCGAGTTGGCGACGCAGCCAACGGCACCTGCCGCTTCTGCCGCCGCCGCTTCACCGGCGACCGCGGCGGCGGTCACTGCGGCCAGGTGAGGCGGCGATGATCCTGTCCGAGTTCAGCATCAAGCGCCCGGTGGCGATGGTCGTCATCATCATCGGCCTGATGGCCCTGGGCCTGCTCGCGCTGTCCAAGCTGCGCGTCAACCAGATCCCCGACGTCGAGGAGCCCATCCTCGTCGTCAGCATCCCCTACCCCGGCGCCAGCCCGGAGACGGTCGAGCGCGAGGTCGTCAACCGCATCGAGAAGGCGCTGCAGGGCATCTCCGGTGTCAACCAGCTGCGCTCGACCTCGAGCGAGGGCAACGCCAGGCTGATCCTCATCTTCGACTTCGACAAGGACCTGGTGGTGGCCGCCGACGAGGTGCGCAACGCGATCGCCAGCGTGCGCTACAAGCTGCCGGTCGAGATGCGCGAGCCCATCCTGCAGCGGCGAGACCCGTCGGCGCAGCCGATCATGCAGCTGGCGCTGTCGTCCGGCGTGCTGAGCCACGCCGACATCTCGCGCCTGGCGGAGGACGAGCTGGCCGACCGCTTCCGCGCCATCCCGGGCGTCGCGATCGTCAACGTCAACGGCGCGCTGCGGCGCGAGCTGTCGGTGCTGCTGCGGGCGCAGAAGCTGCGCGAGCACGAGGTCTCGGTGACGGAGGTGGTGGCGGCGCTGCGCGCCCAGAACGCGACCGCCCCGGTCGGAAAGGTGCGCGGCGAGCTGGAGGACCAGAGCATCCGCCTGGTCGGCCGCATCGCCTCGCCGCGCGACTTCGAGCAGATTGTCATCAAGCGCCGCGGCGACGAGCTCGTGCGTCTCGGTCAGGTGGCGGTGGTCGAGGACGGCTTCGCCGAGCTCGACAGCTTCTCGGTGCGCAGCGGCAACCCGAACGTCGGTCTGTCGATCACGCGCACACGCGAGTCCAGCACAGTCAGCGTGGCGGCCGACCTCCGCCGCCTGCTCGACGAGATCCGACCCACGCTGCCGGCCGGCACGACGCTGGAGATCACGCGCGACGGTGGCGAGGAGGCCGAGGACAGCCTGTACAACGTCATCCATGCGCTCGTCTTCGGTGCCGGGCTGACGGTGTTCGTCGTCTACGTCTTCCTGAACTCCTGGCGCTCGACGCTGATCACGGCGCTGTCGCTGCCGACCTCGGTGATCGCGTCCTTCATCGCCGTGTGGCTGGCCGGCTTCACGCTGAACTTCATGAGCCTGCTCGGCCTGTCGCTGGCCATCGGGGTGCTCATCGACGACGCCATCGTCGTGCGCGAGAACATCGTGCGCCACATGGAAATGGGCACCGACCGCGTCACCGCGGCCCTCGTCGGGACGAAGGAGATCGGGCTGGCGGTGGCGGCGACGACCTTCTCCATCGTCGCCGTCTTCGTGCCGGTGGCCTTCATGCCCGGCGTCTCGGGCGAGTGGTTCCGGCCCTTCGGCCTCACGGTCGTCGCGTCGGTGCTGGTCAGCCTGTTCATCAGCTTCACGCTCGACCCGATGCTGTCGGCCTACTGGGGCGACCCGCCCGGGCACCACGCCGCGCCCAAGCGCGGGCTGGGCGCCTGGCTGCAGCGCTTCAACGCCTGGTTCGACCACCAGTGCGACCGCTACGGCCGCATCATCGCCTGGGCCCTGCACCACAGGCGCTGGATGGTGGTGTTCGCCGTCGCCAGCCTGGTGGCGGCACTCGCGTTGCAGGCGAAGTTCGGCGGGTCGAGCTTCCTGCCCGCGACCGACGGCGGCACGATCGCCATCGAGGTGCGCACGCCGCCGAGCAGCAGCCTGGCCTACGCGCGGCTGAAGGTCGAGGCCGCGGCGACGCTGGCGCGCACCATCCCCGAGGTCGAGGCCACCAACAGCTACGTCAACCCGGGCGGCGGCCGCATCTGGGTCGACATCGGCAAGAGCACCGAACGCCAGCGCAGCGCCGCGCAGATCGCGACCGAGCTGCGCGCGCAGACCGCGCGCCTGGTCGGCGCCGAGTACGTCGTGCTCGACGACATCAACAACGGTGCGCAGAAGCCGGTGCAGATCCGCTTCACCGGGCCGGACTCGCGCCGGCTGCTGGAGCTGACCCAGACCTTCATGGACCGGCTGCGCGAGGTGCCGGGCGCGGTCGACATCGGCCTGTCGCAGCAGGACCCGCAGACCGAGATGCAGATCGAGCTCGACCGCGGGCTGGCCAGCACGCTGGGCATCTCGGTGGCCGATGCGGCGCAGGCGCTGCGCGTGGCCTTCGCCGGCGTCGAGGCCGGCGACTGGGTCGACCCGGGCGGCGAGACGCGCGACGTCGCGGTGCGGCTGCACCCGGACGACCGCGTCGACGCCGGCAACATCGAGCGGCTGCCGATCGCGGTGAGCGGCAGCAACCGCATGGTGCCGCTGGAGCAGATCGCCACCGTGACGATGGGCGTCGGGCCGTCGCAGATCGAGCACAACAACGGCGAGCGCATGATCTCGGTGGCCGCCAACGCCCAGGGGCGCAGCCCGGGCGAGGTGACGGCCGACGCGCTGAAGCTGGCGCGCTCGCTGGACTTCCCGCCCGGCTACGGGCTCGAGCTGGCGGGCGCGTCGCGCGACCAGCAGGAGGTGTTCCGCGAGATGGGCATCGCGCTGGCGTCGGGCATCGCGCTGATGTACCTGATCCTGGTGATGCAGTTCGGCAGCTTCACCGCGCCGCTGGGCGTGATGCTGTCGCTGCCGCTGAGCCTGATCGGTGTCGTCATCGCGCTGCTGCTGACCAAGGGCACGCTGAACCTGATGAGCCTGATCGGCGTCATCATGCTGATGGGGCTGGTGGCCAAGAACGCGATCCTGCTGCTGGACGCCGCGCGCGTGAGCGAGGCCCAGGGCATGGATCGCGAAGAGGCGCTGATGGTCGCCGGGCGCAAGCGGCTGCGGCCCATCCTGATGACGAGCTTCGCGCTCATCGCCGGCATGCTGCCGGTGGCCATCGGCGTCGGCGAAGGCGGCGAGTTCTACCGCCCGATGGCGGTCGCCATCATCGGTGGCGTGATCACCGGCACCGTGCTGACGCTGCTCGTGATCCCGAGCTTCTACGACAGCATCGAGACCTCGCGCGACCGCGCCTTCGCCAAGTTCCGCCGCCGCGACGAGCGCTGGCCGACCGCGCTGGCGTTCACGCTCACGCTGGCGGAGGCCATGCTGACATTGCTGGGCGTGCGCGCGCTGTGGCGGACGTTGCGGCGCGTGGCGCGCCGGCGACCGCTCGGCCGGCCGCGCGCGGCTTGAGCGCCTCCTGAGCGCCGCCTAAGCGCTGCGCACCGGCTACGGCGCTGGACGTCGGTCCTGATAATCAGTATACTGATTATCAGCGCACAACCGGAGACCGAATCCATGACCCGCCACGACGCCGACCTTCCCGTGATCGTCGCCGGTGGCGGCATCGGCGGCCTGGCCGCGGCACTCGCGCTGTCGCGCTGTGGCCTGCCCGTGCTGGTGCTCGAGCAGGCCGCAGAGATCGGCGAGATCGGCGCCGGCATCCAGCTCGGCCCCAACGGCTTTGCCGCCTTCGACGCGCTGGGCATCGGCGATCAGGCGCGCGCACTGGCCGTCTACACCGACGAGATGGTGATGCACGATGCGCTGGACGAAACGCTGGTCGGCTGCATCCCCACGGGCGAGGCCTTCCGCCGGCGCTTCGGCAACCCCTACGCGGTGATCCACCGGGCAGACATGCACCTGTCGCTGTACCAGGGCGCGCTGGCGTCCGGCCTGATCGAGACCCGGACCTCGACCCGGATCGCTTCTGTCGAGCAGGACGCCGGCCGCGTCACCGTGATCGACACCGACGGCCGCAGGCACTCCGGCCGCGCGCTGATCGGCGCCGACGGCGTGAAGTCGGCCGTGCGCCGGCAGTTCGTCGGCGACGAGGCGCGTGTGTCCGGGCACGTGGTCTACCGCGCGGTGGCGGACCGGGCCGAGTTTCCGGTGGACCTGCAATGGAACGCCGCCAGCATCTGGGTGGGGCCGAACTGCCATCTGGTGCACTACCCGCTGCGCGGTGGCGAACAGTACAACGTCGTCGTCACCTTCCACAGCCGGGAGCGGGAGGAGTGGAGCGTGCGCGAAGGCAGCCGTGAGGAGGTGCTGAGCTATTTCCAGGGCATCTGCCCGAAGGCACGCCAGTTGATCGAGCTGCCGAAGGACTGGAAACGCTGGGCCACCGCCGACCGCGATCCGATCGGCCAGTGGACCTTCGGCCGCGTCACGCTGCTGGGCGATGCCGCCCACGCGACGCTGCAGTACCTGGCCCAGGGCGCCTGCATGGCGATGGAGGATGCGGTGACGCTGGGCGAGGCGCTGCGGGTGCACGACGATGACTTCGGCCAAGCCTTCGCGCTGTACCAGCGCTCGCGCGTGGCGCGCACCGCACGCGTCGTGCTGTCGGCGCGCGAGATGGGCCGCATCTTCCACGCCCACGGCGTCGAGCGACTGGTCCGCAATGACCTGTGGAAGGGCCGCACGCCGGAGCGCTTCTACGATGCGATGGAGTGGCTCTACGGCTGGCGGGTCGAGAACTGCCTGGCGCGCTGACCCGCATCCCACGCGATGGCGCGCTCCAGGCCATCGTCCGCCCTCCTCCCATCGCCCTCCCGGAATCCACACGACATGAGCACCGACTACCTCTGGACCCCGCCCCCCGTGCGCTCGCTGCCGGTGCGCGGCAGGCGCGAGCGGCTGCCGATCCACCGCATCTTCTGCGTCGGCCGCAACTACCACGCGCACGCCGTCGAGATGGGCCGGCCGGTCGACAAGTCGGTCGAGCGGCCGTTCTACTTCACCAAGTCGCCGCAGACGCTGGTCGAGAGCGGGGCCACCGTCCCCTACCCGCCGCAGACGGGCAACTACCACTACGAGATGGAGCTGGTGGTGGTGATCGGCCGGCCGGGTTTTCGCGTCAGGGCCGAGGACGCGCACGAGATCATCTACGGCTACGCCTGCGGTCTGGACATGACACGCCGTGACCTGCAGCTGGCGGCGCGCGACAAGGGACGCCCGTGGGACCTGGGAAAGGACATCGAGCAGGGATCGGTGTGCGCCGAGGTCGTGCCGATGGAAGGTGCGGTCATCGAACGCGGCGAGATCGCGCTCGAGGTCAATGGCCAGCCAAAGCAGAAGTCGGACATCGACAAGCTGATCTGGAACGTCCGCGAGATCGTCGCCGACCTGTCGCTGTTCTATCACCTGCAGCCGGGCGATCTGATCTACACCGGAACGCCCGAAGGCGTCGGCCCGGTCGTCGCCGGCGACCGGATCAGAGGCCAGGTCGGGGGCATCGGTGAGGTGTGCCTGTCGATTGCGGCGGCGGACTGAG
>CAZQPN010000134.1:0-7251 GCA_964595215.1 uncultured Rubrivivax sp.
GGCGCCGGTACAGCGGCACATAGGGCAGGTCGTCCGCGACCATCGTCAGCGCCTGCCCGACCATCGCGCGACGCTTGCCGAGGTCGGGCTCGACGCGGATGGCGTCGATCAGCGTGTCGAGCTTGGGGTTGCTGTAGCGCCCGGCGTTGAAGGTGCCCAGGCCCGAGCGGTCCCAGCTGCGGAACAGGCCGTTGAGCGAGTTCCAGGCGTCCGGACTCGCCGTCCACCCGAACTCGATGAAGCTGGCCGTGCCCTGGCTGAGCCTGGGGAAGAACAGTGCCGGCGCCGTGGCGCGCAGCGTGGTGCGGATGCCGACCTGCGACAGCATCGCAGTGGCGGCCTGACACACCGACTGGCGCCAGGTCGTGTTGACGCAGTCCAGCGTGACCGAGAAGCCGTCCGGGTAGCCGGCCTCGGCCAACAGCGCCCTGGCGCGCGCCGGGTCGTAGGGCAGGCGACGGGCGAGCGCAGGATCGGCGCCGTCGACCAGCGGCGACAGGAAGACGCCCACCGGCTCGGCCTGGCCACGCAGCACCTTGTTGACGATGAGCTCGATGTTCAGCGCGTGCCACACGGCCTGGCGCACGCGCCGGTCCTTGAACGGGTTGCGACCCTTGACGTCGCTGCCCTCCAGCTCGTCGCGCGCCTGGTCGAAGGTGAAGTACTGCTGGCCGAGCTCGGCCACCGAGGTCAGCTTCAGGCGGCCGTCGCGCCGCAGCCGCTCGACGTCCTGGAACGGCGGGTCGAGCACCAGGTCGACCTCGCCCGAGGCGAGCGCGGCCAGCCGCGTCGCGTCGCTCTTGATGACGACGAAGTGCACCTCGTCGACGTTGCCGTTGCGCGCGTCGGTACGGCCCCACCAGTCGGCGTGCCGCTGCAGCGCGACGCGGGTATCGGACTCGTAGCGCAGCAGTTTGTACGGACCGGTGCCGTTGGCATGGCGGACGGTGTGCGTCTCCTGCTTGCCGTTGAAGTCCTGCGCCTGCTGCACGCCATGCCGCGCGGACCATGCGCGGTTCATGATGGCGATGTACTGCAGCTTCTCCGGCAGCACGGCGTCGGGTGTCTCGAGCAGCAGGTCGACCGTCAGCGGGTCGACCACGCGCGCGCCGGTCACGCCTTTGAGCTGGAAGGCGCGCTGCGACGTGCGGCCGAGGGCGCGCTCGATCGAGAAGACGACGTCGGTGGCCGTCATCACCGCGCCGTCGTGGAAGCGCACGCCGGGCCGAAGCGTGAAGCGCCAGCGCGTGGGCTCGAGCTGGCGCCAGGCGGTGGCGAGCGCGGGCTCGAGGCGGAAGTCCTCGTCGCGTCCGACCAGCGAGTCGTAGACCTGGTAGGCGACGCGCGCGTGGTACAGCAGCGCCACCGAGTGCGGGTCCATCGACTGCGGATCGAAGGCCGTGGCGATGCGCAGCGTCGCCGCCTGCGCGCCGCAGGCGGCCACCGCCAGCAGCACAGCCAGCGCACGCACGGACGCGCGCACGAACCTGCCTGGGGCGCGCATGAGGAGTGCGGGCCGGCGTGTCATGCGGCGGCACTCCGCCCGTCGCGCACCGCACGTGCGGTGGCGAGGAAGTCGTCCAGGATGGGCCTGCCCTCGAGCTGCGTCTCGTGCGGTCCCTCGCGCGCCATGAACTCAGGGTGCCACTGCATGCCGAAGACCCAGCTGGTGCCGGTCCAGCGGATCGCCTCGATCAGGCCATCGTCGGCGTACGCCTCGGCCACCAGGTCGCGCCCGAGGGCCTTCACCGCCTGATGGTGGATCGAGTTGACCTGCCCATGAGCGCGGCCGGCGTAAAGGCTTGCCAGTCGCGTGCCCTCGACGAAGTGCAGCGCGTGCATGTTGCAGTCGTAGTGTTCGGTGTGCAGGTGCAGCGTGTCGCCCGGGCGCTGGGTCGGGATGTCCTGGTACAGCGTGCCGCCGAAGGCGACGTTGATCAGCTGGCACCCGCGGCAGATGCCGAGCACCGGCTTGCCGGCCTGCACGAAGCGGTTCAGCAGATCGAGCTCGTAGCGGTCGCGCACGCGGTCGCCGGCCCATTCGGGATGCAGTGGCGTCTCGCCATAGCTCTCGGGGGCGATGTCGTTGCCGCCCTGCAGCAGCAGGCCGTCCAGCGCCTCGGCGTAGCCGTGCAGGCTCAGGTCGCTGCGCTGCACCAGGCTCTCGCTCTCGACGGCCGGGATCATCACCGCCAGCACCTGCGGCGACATCACCCAGTGCGCGACCGACTGCTCCAGGTAGTGCAGCGTGCGCGTCCAGACGCCGCCGAGGTCGAGCACCGGGCGGCGCGGGTGGTAGATCCGGGCGGAGACGCCGATCAGCAGCGGGCGGGGCATGGGCGGGCGCGCAGGTGGACGCGTCGACGGCGACGCCCGCCAAGTGTAGACACAGACGTCGCGCGGTCGCCGCAGCCAGGCCGCGCCGTACACTGCTGCGACCCTGACTCGTGGTGCCTTCCATGCACAAGCGCCGTCTCCTGCAACTCGTGGCCATGCTGGCCGTCGGTCTCGCCATCGCAGCCTGCGGCAAGAAGGAGGAGGCGCCGCCCGCAGCCGCGCCATCGGCAGCGGCACCGGCCAGGGTCTACGTCGTCGGCACGGACGCTGCCTACGCGCCCTTCGAGAGCCAGGACGAGCGCGGCGAGATCGTCGGTTTCGACATCGACGTCGTGAAGGCCATCGCCGCCAGGGCCGGCATCGAGGTGCGCTTCGTCAACACGCCCTGGGAGGGCATCTTCAACGAGCTGCAGCAGGGCGGTCGCGATCTGCTCGTCTCGGCGATCACGGTCACCGACGAGCGCCGCCAGACGATGGACTTCAGCGACCCGTACTTCGATGCGGCGCAGCTGATCGCCGTCCGGGCCGACAGCCACGTGGCGGTGTTCACCGATCTGAAGGGCCTGAAGGTCGGTGTGCAGACCGGCACGACCGGCGACGAGGCGGTGAGCGACCTGCTCGGAAAGACGAGCGCGGACATCAAGCGATTCGAGTCGACACCGCTGGCGCTCAAGGAGCTCGAGGCGGGCGGCGTCGACGCCGTCGTCGCCGACAACGGCGTCGTCAGCCACTACGTCGCCAACAACGCCCCCGGCGGCTTCAAGACCGTGAGCGATCCGGCCTTCGTGCCCGAGCGCTACGGCATCGCCGTGAAGAAGGGCAACGTCGAGCTGCTGGCCAGGATCAACGACGGACTGAAGGCGATCCGCGCCGACGGCAGCTACGACCAGATCCAGGCGCGCTGGTTCGGAGCGCCACCGGCGGCGGCCTCCGCGCCTGCGCCTGCGGCGTCGAAGTAAGCGACCGGACCGGCACGGGCGGCGGCGATGGACCTGCGCTGGGAGATCCTCGCCGGTTACGGCCCGCTGTTCGCCGCCGGCCTGTGGATGACGGTCAAGCTGACCGTCGTCGCCATCGGGGTCGGGCTGGTGCTGGGCGTGTGTCTCGGCCTCGTCAGCAGCTCGGCCGACGCGCCGGCGCCGAAGTCGCCCGCGACCGCGTTCGCGTGGCGCAGCGCCCGCTGGGCCACGGCGGCCTACGTCGGTTTCTTCCGCGGCACGCCGCTGTTCGTGCAGATCCTGCTGGTCCACTTCGCGTTGATGCCGGCGCTGGTGCACCCGGACCATGGATGGCTGCTGTCGGGCGACCTGGCGCGCAGCTTCCGTCAGGACCATGGCGCCTTCTTCTCGGGCGCTGTGGCGCTGAGCCTTAACGCCGGCGCCTACATCAGCGAGATCTTCCGCGCCGGCATCCAGAGCATCCACCGCGGCCAGCTGCAGGCTGCCTACAGCGTCGGCCTGACCCATGTGCAGGCGATGCGCTGGGTGGTGCTGCCGCAGGCCTTCCGTCGCATGGTGCCGGCACTGGTCAACGAGGGCGTCACGCTGATCAAGGACAGCTCGCTCGTCTCGGCGATCGGCCTGGCCGAGCTCGCGCTGGCGGCGCGCACCGTGGCCGGTGCCTACTCGCGCTACTGGGAGCCCTACCTCGCGATCTCGGCGCTCTACCTGGTGCTGACGTTGACGCTGTCGCTGCTGGCCAAGCGGCTGGAGTCACCGGCGCACCTGCGCGGACGCTGAGGAGCCCTGCCGCCCGGCGTCCGCCCGGCACGCGAGTGTTGCGGCCGCGCGCCACTGAGGCGCGGTGTGATGGCGTTTCATCGGTGATGTCGGGGTAATCCCTGGATGGCGGCACTAGACTCGCGCCGCATGCCCATTTTCGGGGCACGAACAAGCATCAGCCCCCTATCGAGAAGCCACATGAAGACCCCGTTCGCCATCCTCACGATCGCCACCCTGTCCGCTGGCGGCGCGCTCGCCCAGAGCAACGTCGAGATCTACGGCCGCATCAACCTGAGCCTCGAACGCCAGGAGGTGAACGGCCAGTCAGCGAAGGGCATGTACGACAACTCGTCGCGCATCGGTTTTCGCGGTGCCGAGGACCTGGGCGGTGGCCTGAAGGCCGGGTTCGTGATCGAGCACGGATTCAGCGCCGATACCGGCGAGGCCGACGGCACCTTCTGGGGCCGCGAGAGCACGGTCAGCCTGTCCGGCGGCTTCGGCACGCTGCGCCTGGGCAACATGCCCGCCAGCGAGGCCTACTTCGCCACTGCCGACTACGTGTCGATGCACAACCACGACACCGGCAGCTCGGCCGACGCCCTGTACGGCTTCGTCGCCGTCGGCGCGCTGCAGAACACCGTGGCCTACACGAGCCCGACGGTCGGGGGCCTGCGCTTCGACGTCCAGTACGGCCTGAAGGAGACGAGCAAGAACGACAACCCGATGTCGATCGCCGTCAGCTACGACGCCGGCCCGCTGCACCTGGGCCTGGGCCACGAGGACTACGACGGCCTGAAGTCGACCGCGCTGCGGGCGCTCTACGAGATGGGCGCCTTCACCGTCGGCGGCTACGTCGAGCGCGGCAGTGGCGACGCGAAGTACCACAACGTCCGCATCGCCGGCATGTACGCCATCGGTGCGTCTGAGTTCCACCTGAACCTCGGCAAGCGCGGCGACACGAACAGCATCGACGGCACCGATGCCGACCAGCTGACCATCGGCTACAACCACAACATGAGCAAGCGCACCAAGCTGTACGCGTACTACACCAAGCTCGACGTCGGCACCATCGTCGACTTCAACTCGTTCGCGCTCGGCGTGCGCCACAACTTCTGACCGGACGACGGCGGGCGCGCACCCGCGACCGATGGTCCAGCGGCCGGCCCTCGGGCCGGCCGCATGTCGTGTGCGCCCACTGGTCGCACCGTGCCGACGCCCGCACAGGCGCTGCCGGCAGGCCAGCCTGACGTTGCCGGCTGGTACCCTCGGGAGTGTGCGCCTGCCCGCCCTGCCAAGCCAATGGACCGACCGCGCCGCCCGATGGTTCGGCCCGTGGGTGCGCGACGTCGACCGTGGCACGCTGCGCGGTGACGCGCAGGCGGCGGCGCTGGGCGCCGTCGTCGTGCTGCCGCAGGGCATCGCGTTCGCGTCGCTCGCCGGGCTGCCGCCGGCCTGGGGGCTGTACACCAGCGTCGTGCCGTGCATCGTCGCCGCGCTCGCCGGGGCCAGCCGCACGATGGTGTCCGGGCCCACGAACGCCACCTCGCTGGCGCTGGCGGCCATGCTGGCCCCGCTGGCCGTCGCCGGCACGCCGGCCTACCTGACGTTGGCGCTGGCGGTGACGTTCGGCGTTGGTCTGCTGCAGATCATGCTGGGCGCGCTGCGGCTGGGCTCTTTGACCAACTTCGTCTCGCCGTCGGTGATGCTCGGCTTCACGACCGGCGCGGCGGTGCTGATCGCCTCGCACGCCACGGGCGATCTGGTCGCCGGCTGGCCGGCCGCGGTCGTCGGCGCCGTCACGCTGGGCGTGGCGCTGGGGACCAGGCGCTGGTTCGGCGCTGGCCAGAACCTGCTGCTGGCGCTGGTCGTCGGCGGACTGCTGGCGGCCGGCCTGGCCTGGCTCGGCCATGCGAGCGACCATGTCGGGCGGCTGCCGCAGTCGCTGCCGGAGATGCACGCGCCGGCGCTGAAGGGCGACGACATCCGCCGCCTGGCCAGCATCGCCTTCGCGCTGGCCATCATCTCGCTCGGCCAGACCGTGGCCATCGGCAAGGCGATGGCCGGTCGGCAGGGCGAGATGTTCGACCCCAACCGCGAGTGCCTGGGCCAGGGGCTGTCCAACGTCGCCGGCTCCTTCATGTCCTGCTTCGTGTCCGCCGGCTCGCTCAACCGCAGCGCGGTCAGCGAGCAGTCCGGCGCGCGCACGCCGCTGGCGGCCGTCTTCTCCGGCGTCTTCGTGCTGCTGCTGCTGCTGCTGGCCGGGCCGGTGCTGGCCTGGATTCCGCTGGCGGCGATCTCGGCGCTGCTGCTGCTGGTGGCCTGGGGGCTGCTGGACCGCGCGCACTGGCAGCGCGTCGCACGGCTGGACCGCACCGAGGCGGCGATCGCCGGGGGCACCTTCGTGGCGACGCTGACGGTGTCGCTGGAGGTGGCGATCCTGGGCGGCGTCATCGCGTCGCTGGTGACCTATCTGTACCGCAGCGCGCGGCCGGCGCTGCGCACGATGGGTTTCGATACGCCGCCGGGCCAGCCGGGTCTGCGCCCGTTCAAGGTCATCGACCAGTCGCCGGACGACTTCCTGCCCGAGTGTCCGCAGCTCAAGCTGCTGCGCATGGAGGGTTCGGTCTACTTCGGCGCCGTTGCCCACGTCGCCGAGCACCTGCACGCGCTGCGCGTCGCACCCGGGGCGCCGAAGCACCTGCTGGTGATGGCCAAGAGCATGACCTCGATCGACCTCGCCGGTGCCGACCTGTGGGAGACCGAGCGCATCCGCCGGAGCGCCATGGGCGGCGACCTGTACTTCCATCATCCGCGTCCGCAGGTCGAGAACCTGTGGTACCGCAGCGGCTTTCTCGACCGCCTCGGCCCGGGCCACGTGTTCTTCACCAAGCCGCAGGCGCTGGCGACCATCGTGCCGCAGCTGGACGACGCCATCTGTGCCAACTGCAAGGCACGCATCTTCGAGGAGTGTGCCAAGCGGCCTGGCGCGCCGGTGCCGACCGGCGCCGGCTGACGGCGTCGACGATCCGCCGCAGCCCGGCGCGCGCTCAGCCGCGCGCGCGCATCAGCGTGCTCTTGCCGAACAGGCTCTCGATCAGGTCGACCGCGAGCGCGGCGGTCTTGTTGCGCACGTCCAGGGCCGGGTTGAGCTCCATCACGTCCAGGCTGGCCAGGCGGCCGCTGTCGGCGATCA
>CAZQPN010000135.1:0-7240 GCA_964595215.1 uncultured Rubrivivax sp.
CGCCGCCATCGAGATGGCCAAGCGCGCCGGCTACACCGCCGTCATCAGCCACCGCTCGGGCGAGACCGAGGACAGCACGATCGCCGACATCGCGGTCGGCACCAACGCCGGCCAGATCAAGACCGGCTCGATGAGCCGCAGCGACCGCATCGCCAAGTACAACCAGCTGCTGCGCATCGAGGAGGACCTCGGCGACGTCGCCAGCTACCCCGGCCGCGCCGCGTTCTACAACCTGCGCTGACCCCTGCCTGGGCGGGCCGCGACGTGAAGTACCTGCCGCACATCCTGGCTGCGCTGTTGCTGCTGGTGCAGGCAGATCTGTGGTTCGGCCGGAACAACCTGCGCTACGTCGCGGGGCTGGAGCGCCAGCTGGCGCAGCAGGTGGCCGCCAACGAGGTGGCGGCCGGGCGTAACGGTCGGCTCGAGACCGAGCTGAGCGACCTCGTCGAGGGCCTGGAGATGGTCGAGGAGCGCGCGCGCGCCGACCTGGGCATGCTGCGCAAGGACGAGATCCTGGTGCAGTTCGCCGCACCGCGCTGACGGTGGGCCGCCGATGATGGAGGCCGTGCTCGCCGCGGCGGCACCGCTGCTGGCCGCCCCCTTCACGCTCTGGGGCGCACCGGTCACGTGGGCCGAGATCGTCGCCTTCGTGCTGGCGCTGTGGATGGTGGTGTGCAACTGGCGCGTCAACCCGCTGGCCTGGCCGCTGGCGATCGCCTCGTCGCTGCTGTACGCGCTGCTGTTCGCGCAGTTCAAGCTCTACGGCGAGGCCAGCCTGCAGATCTTCTTCATCACCGTTGCCTTCTGGGGCTGGTGGCAGTGGCTGCGCGGCCGTGGCGGCGACGGATCGCCGCTGCGCGTGCGGCGCATGTCTGGCCGCCAGCGCCTCGCCGCCGCCGCGGCCACCTTCGCGGCCTGGCCGCTGCTGGCGCTGTTCCTGATGCGCTTCACCGACAGCGACGTGCCCTGGATGGACGCGCTGCCGACCGTCGGCAGCATCACCGGCCAGATCCTGCTCGGCCGCAAGTTCGTCGAGAACTGGCCGGTCTGGGTCGCGGTCAACGTCGTCAGTGTCGGCCTGTTCGCGATCAAGGGGCTGTGGCTGACGGTGATCCTGTACGCGCTGTTCGCCGTCATGGCACTCGTCGGCTGGCGCGCCTGGCAGCGCCTGGCGGACGCGCCGCCTTCACCGCCCGCGTCCGGCGACGCCCCGACTGCGCAGGCCGCGGTGCATGGCTGAGACGCTGCGCATCGCCATCGTCGGCGCCGAGAGCACCGGCAAATCGACGCTCGCACGCGCGCTTGCCGACGCGCTCGCCGAGGCGACCGGACTGGCCTGCACCGCGGTGCCGGAGTGGCTGCGTGAGTGGTGCGAGTTCGAAGGCCGCACGCCGCGGCCCGACGAGCAGGCCGCGATCGCCGCCGAGCAGCACGCCCGCATCGAAGCCGCGGTCGCAGGCCACGCGATCGTCGTCGCCGACACGACCGCGCTGATGACCGCGGTCTACAGCCGGCTGCTGTTCGACGACCGTTCGCTCGAGACGATGGCGATGGCGCATCACCGGACGATGGACCTGTCGCTGCTGACCGCGCTCGACCTGCCGTGGCGGGCCGACGGCCACCAGCGCGACGGCCCGCACGTCCAGAGGCCGGTCGACATCGCGGTGCGCGAGCTGCTGGTCGGCCACGGCCTGCCGTGGGCGCTGGTCGCCGGCCAGGGCCCAGACCGGCTGCAGGCGGCGCTCGACGCCGTGGCGCCGCACGTGCGCCGGCTGCCGGCGCCGCGGCGCGGGCTGTTCACGCGCCTGGATGCCCGCAACGCCGGCCAGGCCGGCCGCGCCTGGCGCTGCCTGGACTGCGACGATCCGGACTGCGAGCAAGGCCTGCGCCGGCACGGCGCCTGGGGCGCGAACGCTGGCTGAGCGCGGCAGCCCGTGGATTGCGGCCGACTACCTCCGCACAGCGCGTCGGCACAGGGCACGCGCGACGCCGATCGCACTGGCGGACGCAGGACGCCGGCCTACACGTGCAACAGCAGGAAGCGCCGCTCCCAGGGGCTGATGACGTCGAAGTACTCGCGGTACTCGACATCCTTGATCGCGCGGTAGGTCTGGATGAAGTGGGAACCGAAGATCTCGGCCAGCGGCTCGCAGGCCTCGAGCATCTCGACCGCGTCGTCGAGGTGGCGCGGCAGCTGGTGCGGTTGCTCGTAGGCGCTGCCGGTCAGGGCGTCGGCCGGCTTCAAGCCGTGCTTCATCCCGAGGTAGCCGCAGGCCAGGCTGGCGGCGAACACCAGGTACGGGTTGGCGTCGACACCGGCCAGGCGGTTCTCCACGCGGCGTGCCTCCGGACCGGAGCGCGGCACGCGCAGGCCGCAGGTGCGGTTGTCGTAGCCCCAGCTGAGGTTGATCGGTGCCGAGGTGAAGCGGCTCAGGCGGCGGTAACTGTTGACGTAGGGCGCGAAGAAGGCGGTGGCGGCAGGCAGGTAGGCCTGCAGGCCGCCTATGAAGTGCATGAAATGCTCCGACGGCTCGCCGTCGGGCCGGCTGAACAGGTTGCCGCCGGTGGACAGTTCGATCACGCTCTGGTGCAGGTGCATCGCACTGCCCGGCTGACCCTGCATCGGTTTGGCCATGAAGGTGGCATACATCTGGTTGCGGATCGCGACCTCGCGCACGGTCCGCTTGAAGCGGAACACCTGATCGGCACGCGACAGCGGATCGCCATGGTCGAGATTGATCTCCATCTGGGCCGTGCCCATCTCGTGCACCAGCGTGTCGACCTGGATGCCCTGCGCCTCGCACCAGTCGTACATGACGTCGAAGATGTCGCCGTATTCGTCGACCGACTCGATCGAGAAGCTCTGCATGCCGGCCTCGCTGCGCCGCGTGCGGCCGGTCGGCGGCTTGAGCGGGATGTCCTCGTCCGGCTCCACCTGCACGAGATAGAACTCCATCTCGGGGGCCACCACCGGGCTCCAGCCCTCGGCCTCGTAGAGCTTGAGGATGCGACGCAGCACGTTGCGTGGCGACAGGTCGATCGGCTGGCCGTCGAAGCCGACGCAGTCATGGATGATCTGCGCCGTCGGCTCCTTGGCCCACGGTACCAGGCACAGCGTGCTGGCGTCGGGGACGAGGCGCATGTCGGGGTCGGCGACCGCGGTGAAGTCCTTTTCCGGGTAGTCGCCGGTCACCGTCATCGTCAGCACCGCCTCCGGCAGGCGCAGGCCGAAGGCCGGGTCGTACTTGTGGCGCGGCACGATCTTGCCGCGCGCCTGGCCCGACATGTCGGGCGTCAGGCACTCGATCTCGTCGATACGGTGTTCGTCCAGCCAGCGCTGGAGATCGGCGATGTTGGTCATGGGCAAGAGCGAGGTGATCGGATGGGCCCGATTGTCCACTGCGCGCGCCGCGTGCGGGACGCTCCCGGTCGCCGGCCCAAGGCCCTGCCGGGGCGGCGCCTCGGGCCGGCTGGCATCATCGCAAATCACTCCAGCAGCGATCCGTCTCCGATGATCGTCTTCACCGTCACCCAGGCCTGGGCCGTGCTGGCCTCCGCGATCGTGCCCGAGGTCGCCGGCACCACCTGCGTGTGGCTGTCCGAGGTCTTGACGCGCGTCGCGCCGTCGATGCTGATCTTCGTCTTCTGCGCCCTGTCGTTCGCGCTCAACACGATCATCCGCACCCTGGGCCTGAGCGTCGTGTGCCCGGTCTGGGCCGGTGTCGGCACAGTGCTGACGGCGCCGATCGGCTTCCTCTGCTTCAAGGAGCCGGCGACAGCTTTCAAGCTCGTCAGCATCGGACTCACCGTGATCGGAGTGATGGGACTGCACGCGGCGTCCCGCGTCCCGGCATGAGCGGCGCAGGGCGCGGGGGCCGCCAATGACGGGCACCGAGCGCGAGCGCTCGATCCGCGCGTACCGCGCCCACGCGGCCGGCTACGACGCATCGGCACGGCGCACGATGGCGCTGCGGCGCCGCACCATTGCGCTGCTCGCGCTGCGGCCGGGTCAGGCGGTGCTCGACGTCGGCGCCGGCACCGGGCTGAGCTACGCGCTGCTGCGCGAGGGCGTCGCACCCGGCGGGCGCGTGCTGGCCTTCGAACAGAGCCCGGACATGTTCGCGCAGGCGGCAGCCCGGGTCGCAAGAGAGGGTTGGACAGACGTCTGGCACGTCAACGAGCCGGCCGAGACGGTGCGGCTGCCGCAGATGGCCGATGCGGTGCTCTTCAACTTTACCCACGACATCCTGCGCACGCCGGCGGCGGTCGACAACATCATGCGGCAGGTGCGGCCCGGCGCCCGGGTGGCGATCGCCGGCATCAAGTTCTTCCCCTGGTGGACCGGCCCGCTGAACCTGCTGCCATGGCTGAAGAATCGCCCCTACAACGCCCGGCCGGCGGACCTGTGGCAACCTTGGGACCTCGTTCAGAGGTACTGCGAGGACTTCCGGCGCTGGGGCGTGATGGCCGGCATGGGCTACCTGGCCAGCGGCGTGAGGCGCTGAGATGCTCCTCGCCGCCCAGGCCCGGCGTTGCAGCCCGACGCCTCGCCGCGGTTCCACCCCACTTCCCTGCAAGACGACGATGTTCAAGACCCTGTTCACGCTGGCGCTGTGCCTGGCCCTCGGACCGCTGGCGGCCCAGACCAACGTCTCTCCCAACGACGGGCCTTTTCGGACCAGCCGCGACGCGGCGGCGGACCGACTGATGCTCGAGGGTCACGATCCGGTGGCCTACTTCACCGAGAGCGCCGCCGTGCCGGGCAACCCGGCGATCCAGTTCGAGCACAAGGGAGTGACGTGGCGCTTCGCGTCGGCGGCGAACCGCGAGACCTTCCAGCGCGACCCCGAACGCTACATGCCGCAGTTCGGCGGCTTCTGCAGCAACGGCATCAACTACGCCGTGCCCTGGGGCGGTGGCGGGGGACCGAACACCTGGCGCATCTACCGCGGCAAGCTCTACGTTTTCGGCGGCCAGACCTCGCGCGACCACTTCGAGCTGGACACCGAGCGTAACCTGGCGCTGGCGCACCGGCTGTGGAACGAGGACGTGGCCGGATCGAACGCCTGGCTCAAGCGCTGGCAGCGCCTCGTCTTCAAGGTGCCGCACTACCAGAGCGACGCCGCGCTGCAGGCCGAGTGGCAGCGTCGGCGCGATGCCGGCACGCTGCCGGTCATGCCGGGCCAGCCGCAGGTGGTGCCCGCCGCGCCCTGATCAGGCGGCGCGTTTGGCGTGCGGTGGGCGCGGCGAGGACGCCGACGGCACGGCTTCGACGGTGGCGGCGGGCTGCAGCAGCGCGCGGGTGAGTTCGGACTCGGCCCGGTACGGTGCCGGCCAGCCGAGCAGCGACGACGCCGCGTCGCAACGCCGGCGCAGGTCATGCACGTCGGCACCTCCGAGGTGCACGATGCCATAGCGCGTGCTGCCGAGCCACTTGAAGTCGCGCGCCAGCGCATGGCCGGCCTTCGGGTAGGTGAACAGCAAGGCGTCCGGGAAGGCCATCGACAACGCGGCACGCCGGCCGGCCCCGGGCATCGGGCGGACCTCGGCCGGCGCGAAGGCCCGGTAGACGAAGCTCGCCGCCGCGCCGGCCGTCGGCGCCGTCCGCGGCACGGTCGTCGGATCGTCCCCCACCGCCAACGCCAGCCCGATCGCGTGCAGGTCGATGCCCTGGACGCGCCGGTACAGGTCGCCGAACTGCGACGCCAGGCGCGGGTTGAATTCGATCACGCTGAGGCGATCACTGAGCGGATCGTGGATGAACTCCATGTTGAACAGGCCGTGGTCGAAGCCGACCGCGCCCAGGAAGCGGCGGGCCACCTCGGTGGCTCGCCGCAGCACCGCCGGCGGCACGCGGCTGGGCAGCTCGAAGCGCATGAAGGCCTGCGTGCCGGGATACATCACGGCGTCGACGACGCCCAGCACGTGGAGCTGGCCTCGGTGCACATAGCCGTCCAAGTTGTACTGGGCACCGCGCACCGGCTCCTCCAGCATCAGCCGGTGCGCCGTGCCGGCCTCGGGCAGCCGTGCACGCGCGATGCGGTCGAAGGGCTCGACGAGGCGGCGTATCACCCACAGCTCGCGACGGCCGAAGCGGGTGTGCAGGTGCAGATCGGCCGCGCTGGCGACCTCGCGCGCCAGCACCGAGAACGCGGCCTTGATGGGCTTGACGAACCGGGGGTAGGCCAGGCCGCCCGGGATCGGCCCGCCGTAGACGGCGTCCAGCGCCTCGAAGCCGACATTGGCCTGAGGGCAGACGCGCTCGAGTACGCGTCGCGCGTGGAGCTTGTGCTGACAGGCCAGCACCGCCTCCGGGCGTGTGCCGGGCAGACCGACGGCCTCGGCCACCAGGGCAGCCGAGAGTGCACCGAACTGTTCGTGGTGCGAGACGACGCCGCGCCAGCCGAGCACCCTGGCCCGGCGCGCCTGCGCGGCGGCGAAGCGGTCGAGGTCGAAGCCGATCAGGCGGGCGTTGCTCGGAAAGTCGAAAAGGTCGAAGCCGGCACGGTCGAAGCGCCAGCCCTGCGTGCGCGCGAGCCGGTCGTGGGCCTGGCGGTCCCACTCGTAGTCGAACAACAGGCCCGCCCGCGGCCCCTTGGGCGGGACGCGGGCGGGCCGGGGTTCAGGCAGCGACGTCATCGTGCAGGCATTGTCGGCCGCCTCACGGTCGGCCATGCAGAGGCCGCCGGACATCCGACACCCCTGCTAGGTCGGCGCCGGAGACCACGGGTTACAAGCCGTGACGAAAAAGGCCGCCCGTCGAGGGCGGCCTGCGCAGGTCGGGACGCGACGCGAAGGTCGATCAACGCTGCTCGAGCGGCTTGACGTCGCGCCGCACGGCGCCGGTGAAGAGCTGGCGCGGCCGGCCGATCTTGTACTCGGGGTCGCCGATCATCTCGTTGAGCTGTGCGATCCAGCCCACCGTGCGCGCGAGAGCGAAGATGGCGGTGAACAGGCTGACCGGGATGCCGATCGCGCGCTGCACGATGCCCGAGTAGAAGTCGACGTTCGGGTAGAGCTTGCGGGCGACGAAGTACTCGTCCTC
This sequence comes from uncultured Rubrivivax sp., assembly GCA_964595215.1. Classification (GTDB taxonomy): domain Bacteria; phylum Pseudomonadota; class Gammaproteobacteria; order Burkholderiales; family Burkholderiaceae_C; genus Rubrivivax. The sequence continues at coordinate 7,046 of CAZQPN010000135.1, forward strand.
GAGCGCGATCTTCTCCAGCGTCATCGCCAGCTTGAACAGCGGGTCGTTCCCCAGCCCGAGCGCGCCCAGCACCTCGTGGCAGGTCTCGCGCATCAGCTTGGCGCGCGGGTCGTAGTTCTTGTAGACGCGGTGACCGAAGCCCATCAGCTTGACGCTGGAATTCTTGTCCTTCACCTGCTTGATGAACTCGCCGAT
>CAZQPN010000136.1:0-7138 GCA_964595215.1 uncultured Rubrivivax sp.
GCGCGCCGGCACCGTGCACGTCAATTCCTACGACGAGGACGACATCACGGTACCCTTCGGCGGTGTCAAACAGAGTGGCAACGGGCGCGACAAGTCGCTGCATGCCTTCGACAAGGTCACCGAGCTGAAGACGACCTGGCTGCGCATCGACCCCGCCTGAGCGCTCGCCAACCCGCCAGGAGACGGCCATGAAACATTCCCTCAACGAACAGATCCAGGCGCGCAAGAGCGCCGCCACGCCGCGCGGCGTGGGTGTCATGGCGTCATTCTTCGCCGACCGCGCCGAGGGCGCCGAACTGTGGGACGTCGAGGGCCGGCGCTTCATCGACTTCGCCGGCGGCATCGCGGTGATGAACATCGGCCACGGCCACCCCAAGGTCAAGGCCGCGCTGGCCGCGCAGCTCGAGCGCTTCACGCACACCTGCTACCAGGTGGTGCCCTACGAGAGCTACGTCGCACTGGCCGAGAAGCTCAACGCGCTGACCCCGGGCACCCACGCGAAAAAGACCGCGTTCTTCTCCACCGGTGCGGAGGCGGTCGAGAACGCGATCAAGATCGCGCGCGCCGCCACCGGCCGCTCGGGCGTGGTCGCCTTCGGCGGCGCCTTCCACGGCCGCAGCATGTTCGCGGTCGCGATGACGGGCAAAGTCCAGCCCTACAAGGCCGGCTTCGGCCCCTTCCCGCCCGAGATCTACCACGCGCCCTTCCCCTGCCACTGCGCCAGCCTGGACGAGACGAAGAAGGCGGTCACGCACCTGTTCAAGGCCGACATCGAGCCGTCGCGCGTCGCGGCCATCGTCTTCGAGCCGGTGCAGGGCGAAGGCGGCTTCAACGTCATCCAGCGCGAGGCCGTGACCTGGCTGCGCGCGCTGTGCGACGAGCACGGCATCCTGCTGATCGCCGACGAGGTGCAGACCGGATTCGGCCGCACCGGCACGCTGTTTGCGATGGAGCAGTTCGGCGTCATCCCCGACATCCTGGTCAGCGCCAAGTCGCTCGCAGCGGGCATGCCTCTGTCGGCCGTCACCGGCAAGGCGGAGATCATGGACGCGCCGGCGCCCGGCGGCCTGGGCGGCACCTACGCCGGCAACCCGATGGCCGTCGCCGCTGCCCACGCGGTGATCGACATCATGCGCGACGAGCAGCTGCCGCAGCGCGGCGCGCAGCTCGGCGACCGCCTGAAGGGTGTGCTCGAAGGCCTGCGCGGCCAGGTGCCGCAGATCTTCGACGTGCGCGGCCTGGGCGCGATGGTCGCCGTCGAGTTCAGCCGTGGCGCCGGCAGCGACGAACCGGACGCCGACTTCACCAAGCGTGTGCAGGCGCAGGCGCTCAGGCGCGGTCTGATCCTGCTGAGCTGCGGCGTGAACGGCAACGTGCTGCGCTTCCTGTTTCCGCTCACCATCGCCGAGCCGGTCTTCGACGAGGCCCTCGGCATCCTGCGCGAATCGCTGCTCGCCGCTGTGGCTCAGTGAGCCCCGCCAGGTCGCCTGCACGCAATCGATGCCGCCCGACGGCGCCAGCGGGCAGGCGCAGGGGCGCCCGGTGAGCGATGCCCTCGCGACACTCGCTTCGCACGGCGTGCACACGCTGCTGGTGCAATTCACGGACCTGCGCGGCGTGGCCAAGGGCAAGCTGCTGCCGCTCGCGCAATGGGACTCGATCGTGCAGACCGGCGCCGGCTTCGCCGGCCCCTCCGTCGAGGGCACGGGCTTGCCGCGCAGCGGCGCTCGCTCCGAGTACTTCGCCCGCGGCGATGCCGCGACGGCGCAGCCGCTGCCCTGGTGGCCGGGGGTGGCACGCGTCGTCGGCGACGGCTTCGTCGACGGTCGCCCCTTCGAGGCCTGCCCCCGACAGGTGCTTCGGCGCGCGCTGGCGCGCCTGGCCGAGCGCGGATGGCAGATGCAGACCGGCATCGAGCCCGAGTTCTTCCTGCTGCGCCAGGACGCTGGTCGCTGGATCGCCGCCGACCCACAGGACCGGCTCGACAAGCCCTCCTACGACCTGAAGGCGCTCGCGCGCCAGGCCAGCTTCCTGCAGGCACTGCGGGCGTCACTCGAGGCCTGCGGGCTTGAGGTGCTGCAGATCGACCACGAGGACGCGCACGGCCAGTACGAGGTCAACTTCATGCACGCCGACGCGCTGGCCAGCGCCGACCGGTTGATGCTGTTCAAGCAGGCCGCGCACGCGCTGGCCGAGTCGCACGGCATGGCCTTGTCGATGATGCCCAAGCCCTTCGCCGACCAGCCCGGCAGCGGCATGCATTTCCATGTATCGCTGTGGGCGGGCGTGCGCAACGTCTTTGCCGGCGACGACGGACGGCTGTCCGCGATCGGTCGGCATTTCATGGCCGGCGTGCTCGACCATGCGCCGGCGCTGACGGCGCTCGGCGCGCCGACCATCAACTCCTACAAGCGCCTGCGCGTGGGCCGCTCGCGCTCGGGGACAAGCTGGGCCCCGGCCTGCATCGCACATGGCGAGAACAACCGCACCGCCGTCGTGCGCACCTTGCCCGACCGCTTCGAGTGGCGGCTTCCGGACGCCAGCGCCAACCCTTACCTGGTGACGGCGGGGCTGGTCGCCGCCGGTCTGGACGGTGTCGATCGCGGCCTCGATCACGGGCCGGGTGTCACCGACGACCTGTTCGAACTGCCGGCGGACGCTTGGACAGACCGCGGCATCGCGCCGTTGCCGCGCTCGCTCGAAGTGGCGGCCGACGCGCTGCAGGCCGATGCGGTTGTCTGCGCGGCGCTCGGCGGGGTCGCCACCGCCGAGTTGTTGCGGCTGCACCGTGCAGAGGCCGAGGCGTGGGCCGGCCATGTGAGCGATTGGGAGCGCGAGCGCTACGCGACGGCGGTCTGAGTCCGTGTCTGCAGCCGCCGAGCCCAGCCGAATGCCTGCTGCCGCCTGGCTTGCGTATGCATCCCTGGCCGCCAGCATGATGCTGGTGGGCAGCTACGTCGGGCTGTCCAAGGTGCTGGTAACGGTCTTCCCGGTCTTCCTGCTGGCCTGGTTGCGCTTCGCGATAGCCGCACTGGCCATGCTGCATTGGATGCGGCGGGCGCCGGGCGAGCCGGCACTCGGCGCCCGCGACCGATGGTTGTTGTTCTGGGAGAGCTTCCTCGGCAACTTCGGCTTCTCCATCTGCATGCTGTTCGGCGTCGCCGCCACCTCGGCGCTCGCCGCCGGCGTCGTGATGGCCGCGCTGCCGGCCGCTGTCGCCCTGCTGGCGCGCATGATGCTCGGCGACCGTATCCGTCCCCGGATCGCACTGGCCATCGTGCTGGCCGCGGCCGGCATTGCACTGCTGGCCTTGCAGCGCGGCGGTGGAGCGGCTCACGGTCCCTGGTGGGGCTACGCGCTACTGGTCGGCGCCGTGTTCTGCGAGGCCAGCTACGTCGTCATCGGCAAGCGACTGACGGCCGGTCTGTCGTCGCGCCGCATCTCCGCCCTCATCAACGCCTGGGGGCTGGTGCTGGTGACGCCGTTCGGCCTGTGGCAGGCGTGGACTTTCGACTTCCGGGTGGTCGACGCCGGCCACTGGGCCCTGCTGGTCTTCTACGCGCTGGCCGCCAGCGTCGTGTCGGTGTGGCTCTGGATGCAGGGGCTGCGCGGCGTGCCGGCCTCGCAGGCCGGCGTGTTCAGCGTGCTGCTGCCGATCAGCGCAGCGGCCATCGGTGTCGGCCTGCTGGGCGAGCCGTTCACTGCCATTCACGCGATGGCGATGGCGCTCGCGCTCGCCGGACTTCTGCTGGCCGCCTGGCCGTCCCGACGTACCGCCCCGCTCGCCTCGACACCGACCGGAATACCGCACTGACCCACTCCAGAAACAGGGGGAAGCTGGTCGAAGCGATTAATTTCCGCTATTATGTGATCATGACACCTGATAATCTTCATACCACCCTCCATACCACCCTCGAATCCCTTTCCAAGTCCGCCGCTGGATTCTCTGCCAGCGAGGTTACCGGTTATTCTCCCGAGCAGGTCCGCCGCGCTGCACAGGCGCTGGTAGGTGCCGGTCGGCTGCACCGTTCGAACGTCAGCCCGCGCCGGGTCCGCTACTTCGCCACAGAAGCGCTCGCGAAGGCCTACAAGGCGAACCGTCCGAGTTCAGCGCCGCAGCGCATGGTCGCGGGGACCCGCGCAAAGGCCGGATGGTCGGCCGACGAACCGGGTCTGATCACGTCGAAGACAAAGATCATCAAGGCCCCCCCGCCGCCGCGCGGCGTGTTCCGCACGAATACCTATCTGCAGTTCTGAGGCTGCGTCGTCGGCGTCGCGCCGCGATCAGCCGGCGCGACGAAACTGACCGTAGTGCCTGAATTTCTCGACGACGCGCACCATTTCCGCGTCGTCGAGTATCTGAGGAGAACCGACGGACAGTGCGAGCAAATAGGTCTTGCACAGGCTCTCGATCTCCCGCATCACCTTCAGCGCGTGGGCCAGCGTCGGCCCGGCGGTCAGCAGGCCGTGTTGCGCAAGCAGACAGGCGTCACGCTCGGCCAGGGCCCCTCCCACCGCGTCCGCAAGCGCCTCGGTTCCGAATGTGTGGTACGGGACGAGCGGCACGTCGGCCCCGCCCGCCACCGCCACCATGTAGTGGAACGCCGGCAGCGGCCGGCCGAGGCAGGCCAGAGCAGTCGCGTGCTCGGCATGCGTGTGCAGCACCGCTCCACGGCCTGCACGCGCGGCGTACGCCGACCGATGGAACTGCCATTCGGACGACGGTGCCCAGGGCCCCTCCACCACGTCGTCGTCGCCCATCCAGCACAGGTCCTCCGGCCCGAGACGCTCGGCATCGGCGCCAGTCGGCGTGATCAGCATGCCCGGGCTCCCCTTGCGCGACCAGCGCACGCTGGCATTGCCGGTGCTACCACGGTTCAGGCCCAGACGGTCCAGCGCACGCATCGTCTCGACAATCGACTGGCGGGCAGCCGCTTCGGCCACCGGGTCTGCGGCGTGCCCGACACCGCCTTGCGCCACAGCGTCGCGCATGTCCCGGCCGGTCATCGCGCAACCCTGGCCGCGTCGTCGGCCTGCCCGCCCGGCCACGGAACCCGGCGCAGCGCGCTGCGTGCCGCCAGCACCTGCAGCGCATCGGGTCGAGGCGGCACGAGACCGTGCTCCGTGATCAACCCCGTCACGAGGCGCGCCGGCGTGACGTCGAACGCCGGGTTGGCGGCGGCGCTGCCCTCGGGCACCAGTCGCACCTCGACCAGCCGGCCGTCGTCCGACAGGCCAGTGACATGCGTCTGCTCGCGCGCGGGACGCTCCTCGATCGGGATCTCGGCCAAGCCGTCGTGCACGCCCAGGTCCAAGGTCGAGGTCGGCATCGCGACGTGGAAGGGAACGCCGTTGTCGTGTGCCGCGAGCGCCTTCAGGTAGGTGCCGATCTTGTTGCACACATCGCCGCGCGCGCTGACGCGGTCGGTGCCGACGATCACCAGGTCGACCCGGCCGTGCTGCATCAGGTGCCCGCCGGCGTTGTCGGCGATCACGGTATGCGCCACGCCCTGCTGGGCGAGTTCCCAGGCAGTCAGGCTGGCGCCCTGGTTGCGCGGTCGTGTCTCGTCGACCCAGACGTGCACGTCGATGCCCTCGGCCTGCGCGGCATAGATCGGCGCCGTTGCCGTGCCCCAGTCGACGGTGGCCAGCCAGCCGGCGTTGCAGTGCGTCAGCACGTCGACCCGACCACCACGCCGCTCGGCAACGGCGCGCAGCAGCGGCAGGCCGTGCCGGCCGATGGCCTGGTTGACGGCGACGTCCTCGTCGGCCATCGCACCGGCCAGCACCCACGCCGCGTCGGCGCGATCGGCCGGCTGCAGCTGCGCGAGCCCGTCCATTACCCGCCGCAGCGCCCAGGCCAGGTTGACGGCGGTCGGGCGCGTGGCCCGCAGCGCGTCGGCCGCCGCGCGCAGCGGCGCGTCCGACGCGTCGGCGCGCGCCTGCAGCGCCAGGCCGTAGGCCGCGGTGACACCGATGAGCGGCGCACCGCGCACCCACATTTCGCCGATCGCGACCGCGGCGTCGGCCGCGCTCGCCAGCGTGCGCACCTCCAGGCGGTGCGGCAGCACACGCTGGTCGATCACGTGCACCGCGCGGCCGTCGGCGGCCGGCCAGATCGTCCGGCGCGCCTCACCCCGAGCCTTCATGCGTCGGCCTCCACCGGCGCGGCGCGCCGCAGGTCGTGCCGCCGCGCCTCGCTGGCGCGCGCGGCCACCGCCTGCACCGGATCGGCCTTTAGCCGGTGGTCCGACCAGACCTGGCGCCAGCGGCGCGCACCGGGCGTGCCGTGCCACAGGCCGAGCATGTGGCGCGCGATCGCCGGCCACGCGACGCCCTGCCCGGCCTGGCGCGCCATGTAGTCGACCATCGCGGCCTCGACCGCCTCGCGCGACGCGGCCGGGTTGGCGGTGCCGAAGAAGCGCCGGTCCCAGTCGGCGAGCTGCCAGGGGTGGTGGTAGGCGTCGCGGCCGATCATCACGCCATCGACGTGCGGCAGGTGCGCGGCGATCGCCTCGTCGCCGGCAATGCCGCCGTTGACGACGATGGTCAGCGCGGGGAAATCGGCCTTCAGCCGGTGCACGGTCTCGTAGCGCAACGGCGGGATCTCGCGGTTCTCCTTCGTGCTCAGACCCTGCAGCCAGGCGTTGCGCGCGTGAACGATGAAGACTTCGCAGCCGGCTTCCGCCACGGTGCCGACGAAGTCACGCAAGAAGGCGTAGGACTCCTTGCGGTCGATCCCGATGCGGTGCTTGACGGTCACCGGGATGGCGACCGCGTCGCGCATCGCCTTGACGCCGTCGGCCACGGTCTGCGGCTCGTTCATCAGGCAGGCGCCGAAGGCGCCTCGCTGCACGCGCTCGCTCGGGCAGCCGCAGTTCAGGTTGATCTCGTCGTAGCCCCAGCGCTCGCCCAGCCGCGCCGCGTGCGCAAGCTCGTCGGGCTCGCTGCCGCCGAGCTGAAGCGCCACCGGGTGCTCGCCGTCGCCGTAGTCCAGGTGCTTGGGCACGTCGCCGTGGCGCAGCGCACCGCTGGTGATCATCACCGTGTACAGGCGCGCGTGGCGGGACAGCAGGCGGTGGAAGTGGCGGCAGTGCCTATCCGTCCACTCCATCATCGGCGCCACCGACAGGCGCCA
>CAZQPN010000137.1:0-7134 GCA_964595215.1 uncultured Rubrivivax sp.
GCCGAGCGCGGCATGATGCTCACCGGCGGCGGCGCCCTGGTGCGTGACCTCGACCGCCTGCTGTCCGAGGAGACCGGGCTGCCGGTGCTGGTGGCCGAGGACCCGCTGACCTGCGTCGTGCGCGGCTGCGGCATGGCGCTCGAGCGCATGGAACGCCTGGGCGCGATCTTCACGTCCGAATGACCCCCGCCCCGTGCGCCGGCCGCCCGCGCCCGACCCGGCGCGCGGGGCCGCCGGGCCCGCGGGCTGCGCTGCCGCACTGAGCCGATGTCGCTGGGCACGCTCGACCGCACGCCGCCGCCGTTCTTCCGCCAGGGTCCGTCGGCGCTGACCAAGCTTCTGGTCTGCGCCGCGCTGGCGGTCTTCCTGATGGTCGCCGACACGCGCTTCACCGTCGTCGCGCCGCTGCGGGCGGCCATCGCCACCGCGCTGCTGCCGGTGCAGCGGGTGCTGCTGTGGCCGGTGCAGGCGATCGCCGGCGGCGGCGACTACCTGCAGGGGCTGGAGCAGGCGCGTGCCGCGGCGCAGGAGGCCGATGCCAAGCTCGTCGCGCTGGCCGCCCAGGCGCGACGCGCCGACCAGCTGGCCGACGAGAACGCGGCGCTGCGTCAGCTGCTGGCGCTGGCGCCGACGCTGCCACCGCGGCAGACCGCCGCCGAGGTGCTGTTCGAGGCGCGCGACGCCTACTCGCACAAGCTCGTGCTCAGCCGCGGCGCGGTCGCCGGCGTGCAGCCGGCGTCGGTGGCGCTGACGGCCGACGGCGTGCTCGGCCAGGTCACGCGCGTCTATCCGCTGAGCGCCGAGCTGATGCTGGTGACCGACAAGGACGCCCGCGTGCCGGTGTTCAATGCCCGCACGCGCCAGCGCGCGGTGGCCTACGGCGGTGCGCGCGGCGCCGCCGGCCCGATGCTGGAGGTGCGCTTCCTGGCCGCCGACGCCGACGTGCAGGCGGGCGACCTGTGGCTGACCAACGGGCTGGACGGCGTCTATCCGGCGGGCTGGCCGGTCGGCACCGCGACCGAGGTCGACCGGCGCGCCGAGAGCGGCTTCACGCGCGTGCGGCTGGTGCCCGCGAGCACCGGCGAGGGCGTGCGTCACGTGCTGCTGCTGGCGCCGGTGCCGCTGCCGGCCGGGACCGGAGACGCCGCAGAACCGGGTTCGGCGACCGCGTCCGCGCCGGACCCGGCCGCGTCCGCTGCGGCGTCGGGCGTCGCGCCCGACGGAGGCGTGCGGCCATGATCCTGCGCCCCGGCGACCCGCTGCTGCTGCCGGCCAGCCCGGTGTTCATCGCGCTCAGCCTGCTCGCGGCGCTGGCGGTGAACCTGCTGCCGATCGGGCGCGGCGTGATCTGGCCCGACGTGCTGGCGCTGGTGCTGGTGTTCTGGAACGTGCACCAGCCGCGGCGCGTCGGCGTCGTCATCGCGTTCGTGTTCGGCCTCGTGATGGACGTGCACCAGGGCGCCGTGCTGGGCCAGCATGCGCTGGCCTACACGCTGCTGAGCTTCGGCGCCGTGACCATCCATCGGCGCGTCCTGTGGTTCGGCATCGGGTCGCAGATGCTGCACGTGCTGCCGCTGTTCCTGCTGGCCCAGCTGGTGACGGTGCTGGTGCGCCTGGCGGTCGGCGGCATGGTCCCGGGCTGGAGCCTGTGGCTGGCGCCGCTGCTGCAGGTGGCACTGTGGCCGCTGGCGCACGTGGTGCTGCTGGCCCCGCAGCGCCGGCCGCCGGATCCGGATCAGAATCGGCCGTTGTGAGGGCATGCCCGGCATGATGGAACTGCGCGACGTCGGCGACGAGATCGACCGCCTGCGCACGCGGCTGCTGGTCGCGGCGCTGTGCGTGCTGATGGCGTTCGTGCTGATCGCCGCGCGCCTGGGCTACCTGCAGGTGCTGCGCCACGATGCGCTGGCCACCCAGGCCGAGGCGAACCGCGTCGCCGTGCTGCCGGTGCCGCCCGACCGCGGCCTGATCGTCGACCGCCACGGCACCGTGCTGGCCAACAACTACTCGGCCTACACGCTGGAGGTGACGCCAGCGGCGGTCGGGGGGACAAGGGCCCTCGAGGCGCTCATCGACGAGCTGTCGACCATCGTCCAGGTCACGCCCGGTGACCGGCGCCGCTTCAAGCGCTGGCTGGAGGAGAGCAAGCGCTTCGACACCGTGCCGCTGCGCGTGCGGCTGAGCGACGAGGAGGTGGCCCGGCTGGCCGTGCAGCGCTACCGCTTCGACGGCGTCGACATCCAGGCGCGGCTGTTCCGCCACTACCCGCTCGGCGCCACCGCCAGCCACATGGTCGGCTACATCGGTCGCATCAACGCGACAGAGAAGCAGGCACTGGCGGACGGCCCGGAGGAGGTCGAGGCCAACTACCGCGGCACCCAGGTGATCGGCAAGCTCGGGCTGGAGCAGCGCTACGAGGATCCGCTGCACGGCCGCACCGGCTTCGCCGAGGTCGAGCAGACGGCCGCCGGGCGCGCCGTGCGCGAGCTGCGCAGCCAGCCGCCGACGCGCGGCGACTCGCTCGTGCTGACGGTCGACGCGAAGCTGCAGGCGCTGGTGGAGCGTCTGTACGGCGACCGGCGCGGCGCGATGGTCGCGATCGACCCGCGCAACGGCGAGGTGCTGGCGCTCGTCAGCATGCCGATCTTCGACCCCAACCTGTTCGTCGACGGCATCGACAGCGAGAGCTGGCGCGAGCTCAACGAGAGCATCGACAAGCCCTTGCTCAACCGCGCCATCCGCGGCACCTACCCGCCGGGGTCGACCTACAAGCCCTTCATGGCGTTGGCGGCGCTCAACACCGGCAAGCGCCGCGCCGAGACGGTCATCAACGACACCGGCCGCTTCGTCTTCGGCAACCGCACCTTCCGCAACCACGGCGAGCACGCGCTGGGCGCGGTGGACATGGCGCGCAGCATCGTCAAGTCGAGCAACGTCTACTACTACTCGCTGGCCGCCGAGATGGGCGTGGACCTGATGCACGAGCAGCTCGCGCCGTTCGGCTTCGGCCAGCGCACCGGCATCGACCTGCCCGGCGAGCTGACCGGCGTGCTGCCGTCCACGGCCTGGAAGCGCGCGACCTTCAAGACGCCCGAGCAGCAGCGCTGGTACCCGGGCGAGACGATCTCGCTGGGCATCGGCCAGGGCTACAACCACTTCACGATGCTGCAGCTGGCGCACGCCACGGCGACGCTGGCGGCCGGCGGGCAGCGCCACCGGCCGCACCTCGTGCGCGAGATCATCGCGGCCGACGGCAGCCGCAGGCCGGCGCCGGTCGAGCCGATGGCGCCCCTGCCGCTGGATCCGGCGCACGTCAGAGCGGTGCTGGAGGCGATGGGCGGCGTGACGCAGGAGGGCACGTCGACGCGCGTCTTCGCCGGCGCGCCCTACCGCAGCGGCGGCAAGACCGGCACCGCGCAGGCGGTCAACATCCGCGCCGGCCAGAAGTACGACGCCAAGAAGCTCGAGGAGCACCAGCGCGACCACTCGCTGTACATCGCGCTGGCACCGCTGGAGGCGCCGACGGTCGCGATCGCGCTGATCGTCGAGAACGCCGGCTTCGGCGCCGCGGCGGCGGCGCCGATCGCACGCCGCGCGATCGACTACCTGCTGCTCGGCCTGATCCCGAGCGAACAGGACATCGCGGCGACGCAGCGTGGCCAGTCGGCCGCGCCGATCGGCACGCCGCGACGCGCGGAGGCCGTGCCCTTGGAGGCGCTGATCGCCGGGCCGGCCAGGGACGCCGAGTGAGGATCGCGGCATGAGGGCAGGGCGCGTGAACACGGTCTTCGAGCAGCCGTCGCTGTGGCGCCGCGGGCTGCGCCTGTTCCAGGGTTTCGACGGTCCGTTGCTGGCGGCCGTCGCGTTGCTGGCGGCGATCGGACTGGTCGTCATGTACTCGGCCGGGTTCGACCACGGCACGCGCTTCTCCAACCATGCGCGCAACATGGGGCTGGCGCTGGTGGTGCTGTTCGTCGTCGCACAGGTGCCGCCGCAGCGGCTGATGCAGCTGGCCGTGCCGCTGTACGTGCTCGGCGTGGCGCTGCTGGTGGCCACGGCGCTGTTCGGCATCACGAAGAAGGGCGCGACCCGCTGGCTCGACGTCGGCATCGTCATCCAGCCCTCGGAGATGATGAAGATCGCGCTGCCGCTGATGCTGGCCTGGTGGTTCCAGCGCCGCGAGGGACAGTTGCGGCTGGCCGACTTCGCCGTCGCCGGCGTGCTGCTGGCCGTGCCGCTGGCGCTGATCGTCAAGCAGCCCGATCTCGGCACCACCATCCTCGTCGGCGCCGCCGGGCTGTACGTGATCTTCTTCGCCGGGCTGTCGTGGCGCCTGATCGTGCCGGTGGCGGCGGCCGGCGCGATCGGCATCGCGGCACTGGTGCTGAGCGCCGACGCGATCTGCGCCGACGGCGTCGAGTGGCCGCTGCTGCGCGAGTACCAGCGCACCCGCGTGTGCACGCTGCTCGACCCGACGCGCGACCCGCTGGGTGCCGGCTTCCACGTGCTGCAGGGCCAGATCGCGATCGGCTCCGGCGGCCTGTCTGGCAAGGGCTTCATGCAGGGCACGCAGACGCACCTGGAGTTCATCCCCGAACGCACGACCGACTTCGTCTTCGCCGCGCTGGCCGAGGAGTTCGGCCTCGTCGGCGTGCTCGCGCTGCTGGCGTCCCTCAGCTTCCTGATCCTGCGCGGGCTGTGGATCGCCGGCGTCGGGCCGACGCTGTTCGCGCGCCTGCTGGCCGGTGCGCTGACGCTCAACGTCTTCACCTACGCCTTCGTCAACATGGGCATGGTCAGCGGCATGCTGCCGGTGGTCGGCGTGCCGCTGCCCTTCGTCAGCTACGGCGGCACCGCGATGGTGACGCTCGGGCTGGCGCTGGGTGTGCTGATGTCGGTCGCGCGGGCGCGCCGGCTGATGCAGAGCTGAGGCGGCGCGCCGCCGCACACCGGGGAGCAGGCATGCGGATCGGCATCATCGGGGCGGGCCACATGGGCGGCGCGATGGCGGCGCGGCTGTGCGCGCTGGGCCACGCTGTCACGGTGCGCGACATCGATCCGACCGCCCGGGCGGCGGCGTCGACGGCGGGCGCCGCGCTGGCGTCGACCCCCTCGGCACTGGCGGCAGCCAGCGAGATCGTGATCGTCGCCGTCGTCGATGCGGCGCAGACCGACGCCGTGCTGTTCGGCGCCGACGGCGCGGCCGCGGCGCTCGCACCCGGGGCCGCGGTGCTGCTGTGCCCGACCATCGGCCCGGCCGACGTCGAGGCGGTCGCCGCGCGCCTGGCGGCCGCAGGCCGGGCCTGCATCGATGCCCCGATGTCGGGCGGCCCGGCGCGCGCGCGCGACGGCACGATGAGCCTGATGGTGGCCTGCGACGATGCCGCCTGGGCGCGCTGGCAGCCGCTGCTGGCGCAGCTGGCGCAGCGCCTGTTCCGCGTCGGCACGCGACCGGGCGACGGCGCGCGCACCAAGCTCGTCAACAACCTGCTGGCGGCGATCCACCTCGACGCCGCGGCCGAGGTGCTGGCGCTGGCGGACCGGATGGGCCTGGACGCGGCGACGACGCTGGCGGTGGTCGAGCAGTCCAGCGGGCAGAGCTGGATCGGCGCCGATCGCGGCCGCCGCTGGCTGGCCGGCGACACCGCCCCGCAGGCCCACATGCGGCTGCTGGCCAAGGACGCCGCGCTGGCACTCGCCGCCGCGCGCGAGGCCGGCATCGCGCAGCCGCTCGGCGAGCGGGCCGCAGCGGCCTTCGCGGACGCCTGTGCCGCCGGCCTGGCCGATGCCGACGACGCGGCGCTGATCGACTTCGTGCGCCGCGGGCTGGACGCCCGCTGACCGGCGACCAGGCCGACGCAGCGGGCGCGCCGAACGGCTTGACGGCACTTCTCATGTCGCCTGGCAGTACACCGCACGGGATCTGTCGCTGTTGGTCCCAGTGGCCGCAAGCGGCCCAGAGCGGCCAAAGGCCGCTCTGGGCGTTGCCCTGTATGTCCGGCTCCCCCCGCCCCCCTCCGAGAGGGGGCACCAGCATGACCGACAGGCCGGCCATGCGGCCGGCGCATGCGGCGAAGCGCTGCGGGTGTTGACGGCGCGGCACGCGTGGAGAACGGTGGGTCGGCCCATGGGCCGACTCGTCATTCGAGCCAGAGCCCCCTCGCGGAGGGGGCTGGGGGAGCGGAACGAAAGGGCCCTTGGGCCCTGAGCGGCCAACGGCCGCTCAGGGCCGAAACCGGACATCTCGCCCGCTCCCTCAGCCCGCCAGCGCGTGAACGGCACGCCCGTCCCAGTGCAGGTGCACGGCGTGACCCGCCGCCGGCGGCGCCTCGCCGGGCACGGTCGGCAGGTCGGCCTGCAGCAGCGTGCCGCCGACGTCCACCTTCACGCGCGCGAAGGCTCCGAAGTACTGCACCTCGGCCACCGTGCCGTCGGCGCGCGCGTCGGCGGCGTCGCCCAGTCGGATGCGCTCCGGGCGCAGCATCGCGGCTGCGTGACCCGTCAGGCGGCGTGCGGGCTCGCCATCGAGCACGTTGGCCGCACCGACGAAGTCGGCCACGAAGCGCGTCGCCGGCGTGTCGTAGACCGCCTGCGGCGTGCCCACCTGCTCCAGCCGCCCCTGGTTGAAGACGCCGATGCGGTCGCTCATCGACAGCGCCTCGTGCTGGTCGTGCGTGATGAAGAGGAAGGTGATGCCCAGGCGCCGCTGCAGCGCCTTGAGCTCGCTTTGCATCTGCTCGCGCAGCTTCAGGTCGAGCGCGCCCAGGGGCTCGTCGAGCAGCAGCACCTGGGGCTGGCCGATCAATGCGCGGGCCAGCGCCACGCGCTGGCGCTGGCCGCCAGAGAGCTGCACCGGCCGGCGGTCGCCGACATCGGGCAACTGCACCAGCGCGAGCAGCTCGTCGGCCTTCGCGGCGCGCGCGGCCCTGTCCGTGCCGCGCACCATCAGCGGGTAGGCGACGTTGTCGCGGATGCTCATGTGCGGGAACAGCGCGTAGTCCTGGAACACCGTGTTCACCGGACGCGCGTAGGGCGGCAGCGTGGTGACGTCGGCCTCGCCGATGCGCACGCGCCCGGCCGTCGGCAGCGTGAAGCCGCCGATCATGCGCAGGCAGGTCGTCTTGCCCGAGCCCG
>CAZQPN010000138.1:0-7095 GCA_964595215.1 uncultured Rubrivivax sp.
GTCAGGTAGCGCCAGGGGCTCTGGCCACGCGTGAACACACCACGCTCGATCGGCAGCCCGTAGTGCTGGGCCGAGCGGAACACCCGCATGCCCGAGACCGGGTCGTTGCGCGACAGGATCACGACCTCGACGCGCGGCGCCGCCGGGTCGGCGTTGAAGGCCAGCAGCTTGTGCACAAGCGAGAAGGCCACGCCGGGCCGCGCCGGGCGCTCCAACCGCTCGAGCTGCAGTCGCATGTAGGCGCGGTCGTCGGTCGACTCGAAGAGGCGGTTCTCCTCCTCGAAGTCGAACAGCGCGCGCGACGAGATCGCGACGACGAGCTGGCCATCGAGGCTGGCGGGCATGGCGGGATCATAGGGCGCGGCCCGGGGACCGCCGGCGCCGTCAGGCGCGCGCCGCCGGCCGGCCGCAGCGGCTCAGCGTCCGGTCTGATCAGTTGCCAGCGCTGCGAGCATCCCCGGCATCGCGCGGCGCAGCTGCATCGCGGTGAAGCCGGCGCCGATTGGGTCGCCGAGGGCGCCGACGGTCGGCGGCCCGACCACGCGCAAGCTGTCTCGTGCGACGCCGTCCCGGCCGATCGCGCGCCCCTCGCGGTCGACCGCGACGCCCCAGCCGGCCGGCCCCGGCGTCAGCCAGCCGTCGTCCAGCAGCCGCAGCAGCAGCGGGTTGGCGCCGCCGGCGCTGCCGTCGATGCCGGTGCAGTTGATCAGCGCGTCGAAGGCCTCGGCCACGGCCTCGCCCTGGCCACGTGGCCGGTGCCGCACCATCAGCCGGCGGCCGTCCGCAGCCAGCGTCACCGCGTGCACGCAAGCGGCGACGAAGCGCACCCGGCCGGCGTCGACCGCGGCCTGCACCAGCACCTCGTTGGGCGGCGGCGACAGGAAGCGGTGCACGTCGTACCAAGTGCGCAGGTGGCGCGCGAACTGGCGCTTGTCGGCTTCCGGCACGGCGGGCCAGAAGCGCCAGACGCTGTCGCGCAACGCGCCGAAGGCGGCCGGCCAGGGCCGGCCGGCGGCGGCGTCGGCGCGCACCTGCGCGCGCAGCGCGCGCATCAGCGGTCGCAGCCGCGGTGACGGGCCGAGCGCGGCGATGAAGTCCGGCAGCGGGCCGCCGGGCGGATCGAAGGGCGCGTGCGGCGTGCGCAGCGCCGGCAGCTCGGCGGCGGCTGGCTGGCCGTGCGGCCGCAGGCCGTGGCGCGACAGCACGGTGATCGGCCCGCGGTGGCCGCGCCGCACCAGCGTCGACAGCACGTCGAGCGCGGTCAACCCGCTGCCGAGCACGCAGACGTGGTCATCAAGGGCGATCTCGTCGTGCAGCCGGGCCGTCTGCAGCGGGTTGCCGATGACGCCGCGGCGCGCCGCGGCGGCGGGCGAGACGAAGGCCGGCAGCCGCGGCGGCGGGTTGCCGGTGGCGACGACCACCAGATCGGCCGGCCGCGTATCGCCGCCGGCCAGGTGCACGCGCCAGCCGGCGCCGTCGGGCGCGATGTGCGTCGCGGTGTCGCGCCGGTGGACGATGGTCGACCCGCCGGGCATCGTGGCGCAGGCGCGCACCGTGTCGGCCAGGAAGCGGCCGAAGTCGCGCCGGCGCGCGAACACGCGGCCGTCGGGCAGCCGCGCGTCGGGGTCGTCGCGCAGTACGTCGTGCGCGGCGAGCCAGCGCGCGAAGCCGTCGGGGTCGTCTGGGTCGAGCGCATGGCGCTCGACCGGCACGTTGAGGCGGTGGTCGGGGTCGGTCGCCGAGTAGGCCAGCCCGTGGCCGAGCTCGGCGCGCGGCTCGACGATGGTGATGGCGATCGGCGCCGCGCTGCGCCGCACCAGCTGCACCGCCGCGGCGGCGCCGCTGAAGCCGCCACCGATGATCAGCACGCGCGCCATCAGAACGACTTCGGCAGGCCGAGCAGGTGCTCGGCGACGTAGGAAAGGATCAGGTTGGTCGACACCGGTGCCACCTGGTACAGCCGCGTCTCGCGCCACTTGCGCTCGACGTCGTACTCGGCCGCGAAGCCGAAGCCGCCGTGCGTCTGCACGCAGGCCTCGGCCGCCTCCCACGAGGCCTTGGCGGCCAGGTACTTGGCCATGTTGGCCTCGGCGCCGCAGGGCCGGCCGGCGTCGAACGACGCGCAGGCGCGCCAGCGCATGAGGTCGGCGGCCTCGACCTCGACATGCGCCTGCGCGAGCGGGAATGCCACGCCCTGGTTCTGCCCGATCGGGCGGCCGAAGACGACGCGCTCCTTCGCATAGCGTGTCGCGCGGTCGACGAACCAGCGGCCGTCGCCGATGCACTCGGCAGCGATCAGCGTGCGCTCGGCGTTCAGGCCGTCGAGCAGGACGCGAAAACCCTGCCCGGCCTCGCCGATGCGCTGGTCGTCGGGAATCTCCAGGCCGTCGATGAAGAGCTCGTTGGTCTCGTGGTTGACCATGTTGGCGATCGGCCGCACCGTCAGCCCACGGCCGACCGCCTCGCGCAGGTCGACGACGAAGACCGAAAGCCCCTCGCCGCGCCGCGCCACCTCGGCCAGCGGCGTCGTGCGCGCCAGCAGGATCATCAGGTCGGAGTGCTGCACGCGCGAGGTCCAGACCTTCTGGCCGTGCAGCACCCAGCGATCGCCGCGCCTGACCGCGGTGGTGCTGATGCGCGGCGTGTCGCTGCCGGCGCCGGGCTCGGTCACGGCCATCGACTGCAGACGCAGCTCGCCGCGCGCGATGGCGGGCAGCCAGCGCCGCTGCTGCGCCTCGGAGCCGTGGCGCAGCAGCGTTCCCATCACGTACATCTGGCCGTGGCAGGCGCCGGAGTTGCCGCCGGCGCGGTTGATCTCCTCCATCACGACGCTGGCCTCGGCCAGACCGAGGCCGGCGCCGCCGTGGGCCTCGGGGATCATCACCGCCAGCCAGCCGGCGCGCGTGAGCGCGTCGACGAAGGCCTCGGGGTAGGCGCGCTCGGCGTCGACGCGACGGAAGTAGGCGTCGGGGAACTGCCGGCACAGCGCGCGCACGGCCTCGCGGATCTCGTCCAGCGAAGGCCGGTCACCGACGCCGGCGACCGGCGACGCGCCCGGCCCGGTCACGACGTGCCCATCCAGCGGCACCCTGGCCGCGCTGCATACGCATTCCGGGCTACACCAACGGGTAAGGGTGGGGCAGGGTTGTTCATAGGACAATCGGCAGCTTATGCCGCGTCATGTCCATTGTCTCGCGGCACGGCACCGTCGGTGTACCGCGCGTCGCGGCGCATCGCCGGATGGCGTGCCGCCGGTCTGCTGCCGATGCGCCTGAGCATTCCCCGGGCGTGGATGCGCCGAGCGACGCCATGGCGGGAGTGGCTGCCTTCGGTCAACCGCAACAGCCTGCGCGCCGACGGCCTGGCCGGGATCACCGGCGCCCTTGTCGTGCTGCCGCAGGGCATGGCCTATGCGGTGATCGCCGGCCTGCCGCCCGCCTACGGGCTGTACTGCGCGATGCTGCCAGTGATCGTGGCGGCGCTGTTCGGCTCGTCGTGGCACCTGGTGTCGGGACCGACGGCGGCGATCTCGATCGTCGTCTTCTCCGCCGTCAGCCCGCTGGCCGCGCCCGGCAGCGAGACCTTCATCACCTACGTGCTGACGCTGACGCTGATGGTCGGGCTGATCCAGTTCGCGATCGGCATGTCGGGCCTGGGCGCGCTGCTGAACTTCGTCTCGCACGGCGTCGTGCTCGGTTTCACGGCCGGCGCCGGGGTCCTGATCGCGGCCAGCCAGCTGAGCTACTTCTTCGGTCTGGACCTGCCCCGCGGCGGCTCGCTGTTCGGCAGCCTGCGCCAGTTCGTGATCCACGTGCAGGACGTCAACCTGAACGTCCTGCTGATCGCGCTCGTCACGATGGCCACGGCCTTGTTCGTGCGCCGCCTGATGCCGCACTGGCCGAACCTGCTGATCGCGATGGCGGTCGGCAGCCTGGCCGCCTTCGTGCTCAACTTCGCGCTCGGCGGCGCGGAAGCGACCGGCGTGCACACGATCGGCGCGCTGCCGGCGGTGCTGCCGCCGCTGTCGGCCCCTTCCGGCGACCCGGACGTCTGGGCCCGCCTGGCCAACGGTGCGTTCGTGATCGCGGTGCTCGGCCTGACCGAGGCGCTGGCGATCTCGCGCTCGGTCGCGATGCGCTCGGGGCAGCTGATCCAGGGCAACCAGGAGGCCGTCGGCCAGGGCCTGTCCAACATCGTCGGCGCCTTCGTGTCGGGCTACGCCTCCAGCGGCTCGTTCACGCGCAGCGGCATCAACTACACGGCGGGCGCGCGCACACCGCTCGGCGCGGTGTTCGCCTCGCTGCTGCTGGTGCTGCTGATGCTGGTGATGGCGCCGGTGCTGGCCTACCTGCCCTATGCGTCGATGGCCGCGGTGCTGATGCTGGTGGCGCGCGCGCTGATCGACGTCGACCATCTGCGCAGCGTGATGCGCACGCGCACCTCAGAGACCTGGGTGCTCGTGGGCACGTTCGCCGCCACCCTGCTGCTGAACCTGGAGTTCGCGATCCTGGCCGGCGTGTTCCTGTCGCTGGCGATCTACCTCGACCGCAGCTCCAAGCCCGATCTGACCCCGGCGATGCCGTCGCAGGACGAGGGCAGCTACCACTTCGTGCGCGACCCGGGCCGCGCCGAGTGCCCGCAGCTGGGCGTGAAGTTCCTCGACGGCTCGATCTACTTCGGCGCGGCCAACCACCTGCAGGAGGCCTTCCGCGACATCGACCAGCAGCAAGGCCAGCGCCACCTGCTGCTGCTGTGCAGCGGCGTCAACCGGATCGACCTGACCGGCGCCGAGATGCTCGCCAACGAGGCCGAGCGGCGCCAGCGCATGGGCGGCGGGCTGTACCTGCAGTACGTCAAGGAGCCGGTGATGGAGGTGCTGCGAAAGGGCGGCTACGACCGGCGCATCGGGCTGCAGAACTTCTTCACGATGGGCACGCAGACCATGAGCCAGCTGGTGCCGCGCCTGAACGCGGGCACGTGCGCGACTTGCAAGGTGCGTGCCTTCCGGCAGTGCCCGCCGCCGCCAGGGAAGCCCGCGGCGGTCGCTGCCGCGTCCGGCCCTTCGGATGCCGATGGGCCGAGCGATGCCGACCTCGACATGCCGATGCCGGCGACGCTCACCGAGCCGGTCGCGCAGCGGTCCGTGGCCGGCACCGGATCGTCGGTCGGCGAGGCGGCCAGGCCGGCCGTGCACGCCGCGCCGCGCAGCGACGGCTGACCCACCGACGGCGCTTTCGGGCAAGGGCACCGCGGCTCAGCGCCGGGGCGCCGGCGTCGGCGCGCCGCGCGACTCGCGCCGCGCGACCCACAGCGTGGCGGCGGCGATCAGTGCGCCGCCGGCCATCGTGCTGACGGTGGGCAGGTCGCCGAACACGGCCCAGCCCAGCAACGCCGCCCACACCAGCTCGAGGAACTTGGCCGACTGCGTGGCCGAGATATCGGCGGCGGCAAAGGACCGCGTCAGGCAGTAGTGGCCGGCGC
Source organism: uncultured Rubrivivax sp. (assembly GCA_964595215.1). Lineage (GTDB taxonomy): Bacteria > Pseudomonadota > Gammaproteobacteria > Burkholderiales > Burkholderiaceae_C > Rubrivivax. The sequence continues at coordinate 5,482 of CAZQPN010000138.1, forward strand.
TGCCGAGCACGCCGCTGAGCGCGAAACCGGCCCACTCCCACGGGCCCGGGGCGCGCCAGGCCAGCAGTGCCAATGGCAGGCTGAACAGGACCACGGTGATGTTCTGCCAGACCAGGATGGTGCCGGTGGTCTCGTAGCGCGTCAGCGCCTTCGTCAGCAGGAAGGACGCCGCGAACATCGGCGCCGAGGCCAGCATCAGCAGCTGGTAGGCGCCGGCGCCGCCGTCCGCGCCGCCGGTCAGCGACAGCTTGGGCCCGACGACCACGAGCACGCCGGCGAAGCCCAGCCCGGTGGCCAGCCAGCGCTCCCAGCGCATCGGCTCCTTGAACACCCACCACGCGCCGAGCATGATGAACAGGGGCGTCGTGAAGCCGATCGCCGTCGTGTCCGCCAGCGGGATGTGCGGCAGCGCGAAGAACCACAGGCACAGGCCGACGGTGTGCAGTGCGCCGCGCGCGAACTGCCCGGCGACGTTCTTCGGTCGATAGGCCGCGGCGCCGTGGTGCCAGACCAGCGGCAGCAGCACCAGCAGGCCGAAGGCGTAACGCAGGAACTGCGCCTGGAACGGGTCCATCTGCTGCGACAACTGGCGCACCAGCGTGTTCAGCAGCGTGAAGATGACGCCGGCCGCCATGCTCCACAACAGGCCGCGCGCGGCCGGCGGCAGCGCGGCCGTGCGGTGCTGCAACGCCACGTGCAGGCGCTGCAGCACCGCCGGGAGGGTCATGAGACGACTTGGTCGTAGAGGATCTGCGGGGGGCGCGCCTGGGCGACGAAGACCCAGCGCCCGGCGACGAGACCGGCCCGCTGCACGCGCAGGGCCAGCACCCGGGTGATGGTACCGCCGCCCGCTGCTGCCGAATGCATGCAGGTGACCGCGCGCGACGCGGTGGTCGATGCCCAGCACGCGCTCACCGGTTTGCAGGCCGGTCAGCGGCCGGTCGGCCAGCAGCCGCTGCGGCCGACTTCCGCTGCAGGTGATCAGGCGCTGGTCGGCGGTGACGGCGTGCCGCGTGTGCGGTGCGGCAGGGCCGATCGGCTCGGGTGGTGTGGCGCAGCCGACCGACAGGACAAGCCAGGCGGCGGTGCGCAGGGCAGGAGCGATCGGCGTATGGCGCGGGGCATCTCGCCCGGGTCGGGCGCGTTCCGGAGGAAGGCACAATCGCCTCATGGACGATCGATCGATGACGCCCCGCCTGCCATCGGCGTTCGCGACCCGGCGGCGGATGCTGGCGTGCGCGGCCGCCTATGGGGCCCTGACCCTGGCGTTCGCTGCCGCTCCCGGGGCCGCGGCCTCGGGCCAGACGCACCGCGAGCTCAACTGGGAGGCGCTCGTGCCGCCCGACTGGGACCCGCTGAAGGACTTCAAGGACTTCGACGGGGGCGGCCTGCTGTCCGACAGCGATCCGCGGGCGAAGGCGATGTACGAGCGGCTGCGCCAGATCTGGGACGAGGCGCCGACGGTGGCGGCACTGGATGGCCAGCGCGTGCGCCTGCCCGGCTTCGTCGTGCCGCTCGACGAGACCGGCCGCGGCCTGAGCAGCTTCCTGCTCGTGCCGTACTTCGGCGCCTGCATCCACACGCCGCCGCCGCCGGCCAACCAGATCGTGCACG
>CAZQPN010000139.1:0-7038 GCA_964595215.1 uncultured Rubrivivax sp.
AGCCTGGCGCCGCGGCGCGATGCCGACCCGGCCGCGGTCGACGCGGTGCGGCTGCGCACGATGGCCATCACCTGCATCGCCGGGCTGGCCGGGCTGCCGCAGGTCAGCCTGCCGCTGGCGGCACCCGACGGCACGCCACTCGGGGTGTCGCTGCTCGGCCCGGCAGGCAGCGACCTGGCGCTGATCCGGCTGGCGGCGGCGGTGTCGGCGCGGCTGCGCTGAGCGCGCGGCCGGCTGTGGCAAGCTTCGGCGCCCGCACCGCCCGCCGCCCCCTCTGTCCCGACCGCACGATGCGCTGCGCCCACGCCCTGCGCGCCACCGCCCGCACCGCCGCCCCTGTGTCGGCGCAGCGCCGCCGCTGAACCCCCGCCCCGAAGCCTGCGTCATGTCCCGTGTCCGCGTGCCCGCCACCCCCTTGCCCGGCCCGCTGCCGGCCGCCCCGGCCACCACGGCCACCTCGGCCGCCACGGCCGCCGCAGACCCCCCGGTCGCGCCCGCGGCGCCGCTGCGGGCTGGCGGCGCGCTGGCCGCGGTGGGCGACGGCTACGACGTCGAGACGCGCATCTACCGCGCCGTCTTCGACGGCGTGATGAGCCAGCGCCTGACGCCCGGCACCAAGCTGCCGGAGGCCGCGCTGTGCGAGCTGTTCGGGGTCAGCCGCTCGCTCGTGCGCAAGGTGCTGCAGCGGCTGGCGCACGACCACATCGTGCAGCTGCGGCCGAACCGCGGCGCCATCGTCGCCGTGCCGACGCCGCAGGAGACGCGCGAGATCTTCGAGGCACGGCGCGCGCTGGAGGCCGCCATCGTCACGCTGGTCGCCGAGCGTGCCACCGCCGCCGACCTGGACGCGCTGCGCGCGCAGCTGGCGCAGGAGCGCGGCGCCGTGCACCGCTTCGACCAGCCGGCCTGGGCGCGCCTGGCCAGCACCTTCCACCTGCGGCTGGCCGAGCTGGCGCGCAACCCGCTGCTGCAGCGCTACCTGGTCGAGACGGTCTCGCGCTGCTCGCTGATCGTCGCGCTGCACGAGCCGCCCGGCAACGCCGCCTGCGAGCACGAGGAGCACGAGCGCATCGTCGACTGCATCGCGCGCGGCGACGCCGCCGGCGCGACGGCGCTGATGGAGGCGCACCTGCGCGACCTCGAGCGCCACCTGGCGATCGACGACACCCCGCGCGCACGCAGCCTGGCGCACCTGCTCGGGCTGGCCTGATGGCCGCGGCCCCGCGCGTCGGGCGCCTGCCCGTGCCGCCGGACGGCGTGCGCTGGGCCGGACTGGAGGCCGCGATCGTCGACCTCGACGGCACGATGGTCGACACCGTCGGCGACTTCGAGGTGGCGCTGGCGCGCGCGCTGGCCGAGCTCGGGCTGCCGCCGGTCGAGCGCGACTTCATCCGCCGCACCGTCGGCAAGGGCTCGGAGCACCTGCTGGCGGCGACGCTGGCCGAGCTCGGCGCGCCGGCCTCGCACCAGCCGGCGCTGTGGACGCACTACCAGCGTCACTACCTGGCGATCAACGGCGAACACGCACCGCTCTTCCCGGGCGTGACCGAGGGCCTGGTGCGGCTGCGCGAGGCCGGTCTGGTGCTGGCCTGCCTGACCAACAAGCCGCGCGCCTTCGCGCGCCCGCTGCTGGCCCGCAAGGGCCTGGACGGCTTCTTCGCGTGCGTCTTCGGCGGCGACGATTTCGAGCGCCGCAAGCCCGACCCGCTGCCGCTGCGCCGCACCTGCGAGGCGCTGGGCACCGCGCCGGCGCGCACGCTGATGATCGGCGACTCGCGCAACGACGCCGAGGCGGCGCGCGCCGCCGGCTGCCCGGTGGCGCTGGCGCGCTACGGCTACAACCACGGCGAGCCGGTCGAGGCGGTCGGCGCCGACCAGCTGTTCGACCGCCTGGACGAACTGCGCTGGCCACCCGGCTGACGGCACCGATGCCCGCCGCGGCCGGGTCAAGGTGGCGCCGCGACGGCCGATAACGGGACAGACGCGGGTGAGGCACCCGCCGACCGCCGTTGCCATGAACCCACCCCGCCCATCCTTCGCCTGGCCGTCACGCCCGTCACGGCCGTCACGGTCATCGGCCCGGTCGTCCCGGCGGACGTCGCGCGAGCTGCCGCTGATGGCGCTGCTGCTGCTCGCGGCCACGCCGCCGTGGGCGGCGACGGTGGAGCTGCAGGTCCAGGGCAGCGACGGCCGGCCGCTGGCCGACGCCGTGGTCTACCTGGCGTCCGACGCCGCGCGCGCCGCCGTGCGCCCGCGCGAGGGGGCGCAGATCGCGCAGCAGGCCAAGCGTTTCGTGCCCGAGGTCACGGTGGTGCCGGTCGGCACCGCGGTGCAGTTCCCCAACCTCGACCGCGTGCGCCACCACGTCTACTCGCTGTCGCCGACGCGCCCCTTCGAGCTCAAGCTCTACGCCGGCACGCCGGCCAACCCGGTCGTGTTCGACCGTGCCGGCGTGGCGGTGCTGGGCTGCAACATCCACGACCGCATGGTGGCCTGGGTGGTGGTGGTCGACACGCCGCACCACGCCCGCACCGGGCCCGACGGCCGCGTGCGGCTGGACGAGGTGCCGCCCGGCGCCTACACGCTGCACGCCTGGCACCCGGCGCTGCCGGTCGGCGCGCCGGCGACGGCGCAGCCGCTCGCGGTGGCAGCCAGTGGCACACAGGCTGCCGTGTCGCTGCCGGTTGCAGGCGCCGGCTCGTGAGCGTGCCGGGCGACGTACCGACGCTGCCGGCCGTGCCGCCCAGCCCGGCACGCCTTGCCGCGCCCGCCGCGCCCGCCGCCCACGGCCCGGAGGCCGCGCCGCCGTCCGGTCCGGCAGCCCCGTCCCCTGCCGCCGGTGCGGCCGCGATGGCCCCTGCGACCACGCTGTCGCGATTCGCACCACGCCGGCTGTGGCAGCGCATCGTGCTGCTCTTCCTGGGCCTGCTGCTGGCGGTGCAGGCGGCGGGCTTTCTCGTCATCCGCGAGAGCATCGAGCGCAACGCGCGCGCGACGCTGGCGCGCGAGCTCGGCGTGGCCGAGCGCATCTGGCGCCAGCTGCTGGCGCAGAAGGCCCACGCGCTGGCGCAGAGCACCGCGGTGCTGGCGGCCGACTTCGGCTTTCGCTCCACCATCGGCAGCGGCGACGGGCCGACGATCGAATCGGCGCTGGAGAACCACGCCGGGCGCATCGGCGCCACCGCCAGCGCCTGGGTCGGCGTCGACGGCACGGTGCAGGCGGTGCACGCCGAGGATGCGGCGGTGCGCGCCGCGCTGCCAGGGGTTGCCGCGTCGCTGGCGCAGGGACCGACGGCGGGTGCCGGCCAGAGCACGGCCGCGGTCGTGCAGGGGCGCCCGCTGCAGCTGGTGGCGGTGCCGGTGCGCGCGCCGCTGCCGATCGGGTCGGTGGTGCTCGGCTTCCCGGTCGACCAGGCGCTGATCGACGACCTGCACCAGCTGTCGGGCATGCACGCGGTGCTGTTCAGTGCCGATCCCGACGGCCGGCCGCGTGTCGTCGCGCGCAGCTTCACCGGCCCGACCGAGGGCCTGGCCGGCCAGCGCGGCGACACGCTGGTACTGGACGGCGAGGCGATGGCGCTGCGCCGGGTGCCGCTGATCGAGGCCCAGGCCGGCGCCGAGCTGATGCTGCTGCACTCGATCGACGCCGCGGTCGCGCCCTACCGCGAGCTGCAGTGGCTGCTGGCGGCGATCACGCTGCTCGGCGTGGCCGTGTTCGGCGTCGGTAGCCGCGTCACCGCGCGCCGCGTCACGCAGCCGTTGCAGACCCTGGTGCAGGCCAGCGAACGGCTCGGCCAGGGCGATTACGCGCAGCCGCTGCCGGCGGCGCGTCGCGACGACGAGGTCGGCGAGCTGACCGTGGCCTTCGAGCAGATGCGCGGCCGCATCGCGGCGCACGCGCAGGAGGTGCACCGGCTGGCCTACTGGGACGCGCTGACCGGCCTGCCGAACCGCGCCCGCTTCCGTGCCCTCGTGCAGCAGGCGATCGACGAGTCGCGGCCCGCGGCGGGGCCGCGCACCCCGCTGTCGGTGGCGCTGCTGGACCTGGACCGTTTCAAGCACGTCAACGACGTGCTCGGCTACGCGCTCGGCGACCGCCTGCTGCAGGGCGTGGCGCGCCGCCTGGCCGGCCTGCCCCAGGTGCGCGCCGGCCTGCTGGCGCGCCTGAACGGCGGCGCCTTCGCGCTGCTGCTGCCGGGCGAAGATGCCGCCCAGGCCGTCGCCAGCGCCGAGCGGCTGGCGCGCGCGCTCGAGACGCCCTTCGTGCTCGACGAGCAGACGGTCGACGTCACCGCGGCCTTCGGCGTCGCCAGCTGGCCGCTGCACGGCGACGACGCCGACGCGCTGCTCAACCGCGCCGAGGTGGCGATGTACAGCGCCAAGCGGCTGTCCGCCAGCGTCGTCGCCTACGACCCGTCGATCGACAACGCCAGCGCGCAGACCCTGTCGCTGCTGTCGGACCTGCGGCGTGCGCTCGAGCGCGACGAGCTGCGCCTGCTGCTGCAGCCCAAGGTGGCCCTGTCCGACGGCCGCCTGATCGGCGCCGAGGCCCTGGTGCGCTGGCAGCACCCGGTGCGTGGCATGGTGCCGCCGATGGCCTTCATCCCGTTCGCCGAGCAGACGGGCTTCGTGCGCCAGCTGACGCTGTGGGTGTTCGAGCAGGCGGTGCGCGCCTGGGGCCCGCTGCGCGGCTGCGGCGTCGAGTGCATCTCCGTCAACCTGTCGACGCGCGACCTGATGGACCACGACCTGCCGGGCAAGCTGGCCACGCTGCTGCAGCGGCACGGCGCGCCGGCGGAAGGCTTCTGCCTGGAGATCACCGAGAGCGCGATCATGGACGACCCGGATCGCGCGCGCACGACGCTGCTGGCGCTGTCGGGGGCCGGCTTCAGGCTGTCGATCGACGACTTCGGCACCGGCTACTCGTCGCTCGCCTACCTGCAGCGGCTGCCGGTGCACGAGCTGAAGATCGACCGCAGCTTCGTGCAGGCGATGGACAGCGGTGCCGAGGGCGCCGAGATCGTGCGCTTCACGATCGATCTGGCGCACACGCTCGGCCTGTCGGTGGTGGCCGAGGGGGTGGAGAACGCCGAGCTGCTGGCCGAGCTGGCGGCACTGGGCTGCGACGAGGCGCAGGGCTACCACGTCAGCCGGCCGATCGCGCCCGACGCGATGCCGGCCTTCGCACAGCGCTGGGCGGCGCGGGGCCAGCCGGCCGTGGCGTCGTCGGTGGCGGTGACGGCGGCGGTGACGGCGGGGCTGACGACGGACCCGGGCGCGGGCGATGCCTCGCCGGGGCCCAAGGCGGCGGGCGCATCGGCCCCGACGGCCACTGCCGGGACGCCGTCGCGCGCGCCCCGCGTGCCGGACTGGCACCCGCCGCGCACCGTCGCCGACGCGAGCTGAGCCGGGCGCGCGCCCGGCCAACTGCGCCCGCGGCGCTGGTGCGCCATGGCGCAATGGCGCGAAGCTGCGGCGGTCCCCGGCGGTGCGCGGCCGCCGACCTCCGTTCAGTGCGGCGTCACGATGTCCCGGTGCATCGGCGCCAGCCGCGCGAGCAGCCGGCGCTGCAGCGCGAACGCGATGCCGGCACGGTCCATCGACTGCTGCAGCAGCTCGACCATCGCCAGGAAGTCGGCGCGGCCGACGCGCATGTCGGCGTGCGCGTCGGCCATCGACGCGCCCTCGTAGGTGCAGGGCCCGTCGGCGACCTGGCACAGCTGGTCGACGAGCTGCTTCTTCAGCTCGGTCAGGTTGGTCTCGGCGAAGAAGGCGCCGATGCGCGCGTCGGCGGCACAGCGCTCGACGAAGTCGTCCATCAGCGGCACCAGCACGGCGTGGCGGCCGAGGGCGTGGTACAGGCCGCCGGTCTCGGAAGGCGCGCGCGGCGGGTCCGAAGCGGGGGAGGGCGTCGCGGCCGGCGCGCCGACCGCCGCGAAACCCTGCGCGGCCGCCGCGGTCGCGCCTGCGGCGCGTGCCGGGTCGCTGGCGAGCGCGGCGGCGAGGGCGGCGAGGCCGGCGAGAACCCAGTGGATGACGGGCGCGGCGGCGCGAGCGGATGCGTTCGGGCGTGGCGGATTTGACGGGCGTGGCGGGCGTGGCATCGGGGCTCCGGTCATCAGAACGCGGTCGGCCTTCAGTACGCGACCTGGATCGACCCGTAGGCGCCCTGCTGCCGGCGCGCCAGCAGCCCCGGCACGACGCGTCCGAGGTCGACCCAGGCCAGCGTCAGCGACAGCTGCTTGCGGGGCGCCCAGGCGATGAAGAGGTCGCGCCAGTCGTCCTCGGCGAGCGCGTCGCCGAGCGCCGACGGGTTCAGGTTGTCGGGCTTGGCGCGGAACTCGGCGCCGATGGCGAGCCCGGGGCGCGCCAGCCAGGCCAGCGACAGCTCGGGCTGCAGCCGGTGGCTGCGCTGCGCCGCGCCGCCGTAGCCGAGCAGGCCGTTCTGGTTCGCGCGCGTGGCGCGCAGCGTCAGGTTGACCAGCACGCCGGGGCCGAGCAGCAACTTGGTCGCGCTGAGCGTGAGGTCGACGTCGTCGTCGTCGACGCCGAGCGAGGCCAGCGTCGGCGCCAGCGCGCCGGCGTCGCTGCGCTTGAACTGCAGGCCGAGCGCCCACTGCGGCCACCAGCGGTCGGCGTCCAGCACGGCGTCGCCGGCAAGGCGCCACTTCAGCCCGACGATGTCCTGCCGCAGGCGCAGCCCGGGCAGGCCGAGCGAGCTCCCGATGGGGCCGGTCGACAGGGTCTGGCGCGCCAGCGACAGCTCGACGCGCTCGCCCCAGGCGAGTGCCGCGCCGACGACCGTCAGGCCCAGGTCGCCGGTGTGCAGCCGCGTTGCGAAGGCGCTTGCGCCCCACTGGCCGTCGGTCGCCAGCGTGCCGGTGACGGCCCAGGGCGTCAGCCCACCCCCGGCGACGCCGTCGATGCTGCCGACGCCGCCGGTCAGCAAGAGCTTGCCGCCACGGCCGGGATCGAGCGGCGGCGCGGCGTCCGCGGCGGCGGCCGCGGGTGCGAGCAGGCAGGCGAACAGCACTGCGG
>CAZQPN010000140.1:0-7022 GCA_964595215.1 uncultured Rubrivivax sp.
CTTGATGGCGGTCAGGATGGCGGTGAAGTCGGTCGCCTTGTCGTTCGTGAACTGGCGCGAGACCGTCTCGGCACCCTTGGACTTCGCACCCTTCTCGAACTCCTCGGCCACGCCCTGGCCGTAGGCGGTCCGGTCGTCGATCACGGCGACGCGCTTGGCGCCCAACTTGTCGACCGCGAAACGCCCCAGCGTACCGCCGAGCTGCGTGTCGTCGGCCACCATGCGGAAGACCGTCTTGTAGCCCTGACGCGTGTACTTCGGGTTGGTCGCCGACGGCGAGATCTGCGGGATGCCGGCGTCGCTGTAGATCTTGGACGCCGGGATCGTCGTGCCCGAGTTCAGGTGGCCGATCACGCCGTTGACCTTGCTGTCGACCAGCTTCTGCGCCGCGGCAGTGCCCTGCTTCGGGTCTGCTGCGTCGTCCTCGGCCAGCAGTTCGAACCTGGCCTTCTTGCCACCGATCATGACGCCCTTGGCGTTCAGCTGATCGATCGCCATGCGGGCGCCGTTCTCGTTGTCCTTGCCCAGGTGCGCGATGCCACCGCTGGTCGGGCCGACGTGACCGATCCTGACGACCAGGTCCTGCGCCATCACGGCGCCAGCCGCCAGCAGGGCGGCAGCCCCCACGATCGCTTTGAGCTTCAGTTGCATGAACAAATCTCCGGTGAAGGGAAAATCGGGGCACGCGGCCCCAGCCATCGGGAAACCGTGCACGATACCCCAAAACCTCGGACCGGCGTCCCGGTGAATCCCGCAACCTGGGAGGCCGTCGGACGGCCCCGCTGCCGCCAGCTCAGGTCGATCCAGCGCCGTGGTGCAGCGGCTTGACGCCCCAGCCTTCGTAGTGCCGCCAGCGCTGCCGCCCGGCACGCCGCTCCTCGTCGCCGCTACCGACGACCTCGATGACGCGCGCGAAGTCGTCGGCACCAGGCGGCGGCTCGGCTCCGAGGTTGACCAGCACCGACGGCAGCCCACCGGCGTCGTCCCGTCGCGGCGCGGCGGCCAGCCAGATCGCCGTGCGGGACGCCACCGCGGCGTCGGCCGCGGGTACCCGCACATGCGGCACGAATCCCTGCGCCTCGAAGGTCCACAGCGCCTCGTCGAGCTGCACCAGCGTCTGCTCTGGCGCCGTCACCAACACCCGTGCGCGCGCCTGCCACGCCTTGCGCAGCAGCCGGCAGGCGAAGCCGACCGTGTCGGCCACGCCGGTATGGAACTCCACTTGGGCCGGCACGCCGTGCAGGGCCAGTCCGCGCTCAGGCGCCGGCGCGGCCGAGCAGGAAGTGCACCAGCAGCGGCACCGGACGGCCGGTCGCGCCCTTGGCCGTGCCGGTCTTCCAGGCGCTGCCGGCGATGTCGAGGTGGGCCCAAGGGTACTTGCCGGCGAATCGCTCGAGGAACTTCGCCGCCGTGATCGCGCCGCCGTCGCGGCCGGCGATGTTCGGGACGTCGGCGAAGTTGCTCTTCAGCCCTTCCGCGTACTCGGCATCCAGCGGCATGCGCCAGGCCGGGTCGGCCGCCGCCTCGCCACAGGCCAGCAGCTCGGCGGCCAGCGCGTCGTCGGGGCTGAACAGACCGCTGCGCACGTGGCCGAGCGCGACCACGCAGGCGCCGGTCAGCGTGGCCATGTCGACCACCGCCGCGGGCTCGAAGCGCTCGGCGTAGGTCAGCGCGTCACACAGGATCAGCCGTCCCTCGGCGTCGGTGTTGAGCACCTCGATGGTCTGGCCCGACATGCTCGTGACGACATCGCCCGGCTTCAGCGCGCGCCCGCTCGGCAGGTTCTCGCAGGCCGGGATCAGGCCGACGACGTTCAGGTGCGGCTTCAGATCCGCGAGCGAACGGAAGACGCCGAGCACGCTCGCCGCGCCGCCCATGTCGAATTTCATCTCGTCCATCGCCGCACCCGGCTTCAGCGAGATCCCGCCGCTGTCGAAGGTGATGCCCTTGCCGACCAGCACGACCGGCGCGTCGTCCTTGGCCGCGCCCTGGTAGCGCAGCACGATGAACTTCAGCGGCTCGTCCGATCCGCGCGCCACCGCCAGGAAACTGCCCATGCCCAGTTTCTCGACGTCCTTGCGTTCCAGCACCTCGGCCTTCAGGCCGGGCGCCTTGGCGATCAGCCGCGCCTGCTCGGCCAGGTGGCTCGGCGTGCAGTGGTTGCCCGGCAGGTTGGCGCACTCGCGGGCCACGGCGACGCCGGCGGCGATCGCGCGGCCACGCGCCAGCCCGGCCTCTGCGCGGGCCAGCTCGCCCGCCGCGCACAACAGCGTCGCGCTCGCCAGCAGGGGCGCCGGCTTCGCGCTCGGCTTCGTGGCGCGATAGACGTAGACGGCCTCCTCGGCGGCACCCACGACGCCCTCGGCGACGACCGCGTCGACCGCACCAGCGCCGACCAGCGCCAGCGCGACATGCCTGGCCCCGCCCGCCTTCAGCGCGCCGAGACCGGCCGCCACCGCCTTGCGCACGGCGATCGCCCGGGCCGCGTCGGCCGGCTTGGCGGCGTCCAGCGCGGCGAACACGACGCGCGGCGCCTTGACGCCGGCCACGCCGGTCGCATAGGCCGTGCGCCCAGGCTCGAGCGCGAAGTCGCCGGCCGCCAGCAGTTCGTTGCACGCAGCGGCCAGCGTCTTGCCAAGCGCCTTCTCGACCGCCGGCGCCAGCGTCGCCGCTGGTGCAGGTGCGGCCGCCTTCGCCTTGCGCGCACCCTTGGGCGACGCGGCCGCGCCGGCCTCGGCCTTGGCGGCCACGCCGACGAGCACCAGCAGTGCATCGGTCTCGACCGCGGCAAGGCCACCGGCCGGGGTTTGCAGGGTGTTGAAGTCCATAATCGATTCCGTTTTCAAGGTCAGCCAAAGATGGTATTCGATTCGACGGTGCGGCGAGAACTCGCGCGAGGTTTCGCGGCCACGCTCGTGGTGATCCTGACGATCGTCATCACGATGCTGCTCATACGCACCGTCGGCCAGGCGGCCAAGGGCCAGGTGTCGCCGCAGGACGTCGTGCTGCTGCTCGGCTACGTGACGCTGGCCAACCTGCCGTTGATGCTTGCGCTGTCGCTGTTCGTCGCCATCGTCGTGTCGCTCGGTCGCATGTACCGCGACAGCGAGATGGTGATCTGGTTCGCCAGCGGCGTGTCGCTGGCACGCTTCGTGCGGCCGGTGCTGCGCGGCAGCTGGCCGGTGCAGCTCGTCATCGTCGCCCTGGTGCTGGTGGCCGTGCCCTGGAGCAACCGCAACGTGTCCGAGCTGCGCGCGCGCTACGAACAGCGCTCCGACCTGTCACGCGTCTCGCCGGGCATCTTCCAGGCGTCGTCCGACGGCCGCCGCGTCTTCTTCATCGAGCGCCGTGCCGACGAGGCGGGCGACGCGCGCAATGTCTTCGTGCTGTCCAGCATCGACGGCGTCGAGTCGGTCGTGTCGGCGCGCGAGGGTCGGCTCGAGACCGACGGCGACGACCGCTGGCTCGTGCTGTCCAGCGGCCAGCGCAACGACGTCGACGGCCGCAGCGGCGAGAAGACGCAGGCCCGGTTCGAGGATTACCGCGTGCTCGCCGACGAACGCATCTCGCGCCAGGCCGAAGAGCTGCCGCCGAAGGCGACGGACACGCTCGACCTGCTGCGCGACCCCAGCCTGCCGCGCCGTGCCGAGCTGGGCTTCCGCATCGGCCTGGCGCTCGGCGCGATCAACCTGATGCTGCTCGGCATCGGCCTGTCGGCGGCGCATCCGCGGCGGGCGACGAACTGGAACCTGCTGTTCGCGCTGCTGAGCTTCGTTGTCTACTACAACCTGATCAACATCTCGCAGGCCTGGGTGGCGGCCGGTCGCATCGGCCTGGGGAACTCGCTGGTGGCGCTGCACGGCGCCGCGTTCGGCGTCGCGCTGGCGCTGATCGCGTGGCGCGACCACGCCACCGTCTGGTCGCTGCGGCGACTGCGCGACGCGACGCCGTCGCCGGCGGCGGCCTGAGCGCGACCGACGCCCGAACCGACGATGAAGACCGTCCGCCGCCTTCTGTACCGCGACATCGTCGCGTCGGTCGGGCTCGTCGGCGCCGGCTTCCTGGCGCTGTTCTTCTTCATCGACCTGGTCGACAAGCTCGAAGGCGTCGGCACGCGCGGCCGCACGACGGGCACCGCGGTGCTGGCCGCGCTGCTGGAACTGCCCGGGCGCGCCTACGAGCTGATGCCGATCGCGGTCCTGATCGGGGCCATCTTCTCGCTCGCGCGGCTGGCGCAGAACTCCGAGTTCACGATCCTGCGCACCGGAGGACTGGGGCCGCAGCGCGCCCTCGGGCTGCTGGCGGTGCTGGGTGTCGCGTTCGCGCTCGTGACCTTCGTTATCGGCGACGTCGTCGTGCCAGCCAGCCAGCGCCAGGCCACACTGCTGAAGGCGACGCAGGACGGCCGCATCCAGTTCTCCCGTGTCGGCGCATGGCTGAAGGAGCGGCGCGTCGAGGACGGTGCCGAGGTCGCCGTGTCGATCAACGTGGCCGCGATGCGCACCGACGGCACCCTGGAGTCGCTGCGCATCTTCGAGTTCGACGCCGCGGGCCACCTGACGCGCCGCCTGACCGCCGCCACCGCCCGCGTGCAGCCCACCGGCCCGTGGCAGCTGGAGGACGTCGTCGAGCTGCGCTGGCCGCCGGACGCCGACGACGCGCCGCCGCAGGTTCGGGAAACCCGGCACGCCGCGCTCGACTGGGCGACCGGGCTGGACACCGGCGTGGTTGCCGCCGCGATGCTGCCCGACGAGACCATGACCACGCTCGAGCTGTGGCGCTACACGCAGCACCTGACGCAGCAGGATCAGGCGTCGCAGCGCCAGGCGATGATGTTCTGGCGGCGCGCCTTCTACCCGCTGGCCTGCGTCGTGATGATGGCGCTGGCGCTGCCGTTCGCGTACATGAGCGCGCGTGCCGGCGGCGTCAGCCTCAAGGTGTTCGGCGGCATCCTGCTCGGCATCGCCTTCGTGCTGCTGAACAACATCAGCGGCCACCTCGGCCTGCTGGGCGACTTCACACCGTGGCTGGTGTCGGCCGCGCCTGGCCTGCTCTTCCTCTTCCTGTCGCTGGGCGCCTTCGCCTGGCTGGTGCGATACCGATGAACCTCAGTCCTTCTTCGCCGTCCTCCGGTCGCCGCACAGCGCACCGCCGCCAGTCCGTCGCATGGGATGCGCCGTCATGAGCGGGCCGGCCCAACCCCAGACGCTCGTCCCGCAGCGCGCAGCGCGGAGTCTGGCCCGATGAGCGCCGGCCTCGTCCTCTTCGCCCACGGCGCACGCGACCCGCGCTGGGCCTCCCCGTTCGAGGCCGTCGCCGCCCGCGTGCGCGCGCAGCGGCCCGGCGTGCAGGTGCGGCTGGCCTACCTCGAGCTGATGACGCCCGACCTGCCCAGTGCCGGCGCCGAGCTGGCGGCCGTCGGCTGCGACCGCGTCACCGTGTTGCCGCTGTTCCTCGGCGCCGGCGGCCACGTGAAGCGCGACCTGCCGCTGCTCGTCGACGCCCTGCGCGCGGCGCATCCGGCCGTGACCTGGCAGCTCGAGCCCCCGGTCGGCGAGCTGCCGTCGATCATCGACGCCATCGCGCAGGCCGCGCTCGAGCGGGCCGAACCGCCCGCCTCGGAGCCACCCCCGCGAGCGGCATGAACCTGCACCAGTTCCGTTTCGTGCGCGAGGCGGCGCGCCGCGGCCTGAACCTGACCGAGGCGGCCAAGGCGCTGCACACCTCGCAGCCCGGCGTCAGCAAGGCCATCCTCGAGCTGGAGGAGGAGCTCGGCGTCGACATCTTCGTGCGCCACGGCAAGCGGCTGCGCCGCATGACCGAGCCGGGCCGGCACGTGCTGGGCGCGATCGAGCGCATCCTGCTGGAGGTCGACAACCTGCGTCGGATCGGCGACGAGTACTCGCAGCAGGACAGTGGCACGCTCTCGATCGCCACCACCCACACCCAGGCGCGCTACGTGCTGCCCGGACCGGTGGCGCTGCTGCGGCGCCGATTCCCCGACGTGCGCGTCGTGCTGCACCAGGGGCACCCTGATCAGGTGGCGCAGATGCTGGCCGACGGCACCGCCGACATCGGCCTGGCGACCGAGTCGCTGGAGGGCTTCGACGGCCTGATCACCCTGCCCTGCTACGACTGGCAGCACGTCATCGTCGTGCCGGCGGGCCACCCCCTGGCGGCTGTCGAGCAGCCGACGCTCGAGCAGCTCGCGGCCGAGCCGCTGGTCTCCTACCATCCGTCGTTCGCCGGGCGGCGCCGCATCGACCAGGCTTTCGCGCAGCGACACCTGCGGCCCGACTTCGTGCTCGAGGCGATCGACGCCGACGTCATCAAGACCTACGTCCGCCTCGGGCTGGGCGTGGGCATCGTCGCCGAGATGGCCATGCGCACCGAGGCCGGCGGCGCCAGCGGTGCCGGCCGCCCGCCGGCCGCCGGCGATCTGCCCGGCGCGTCTTCCGATGGCGCCGAGTCCGCACCCGACACCGGACTTGTCAGCCACCCCGCCGGCCACCTCTTCGGGCGCAACGTGTCGCGGGTCGCGTTCCGGCGCGGCGCCTACCTGCGTCACTATGTCTACACCTTCGCCGAGCTGCTGTCGGATCGGCTGACGCGTCCGCTCATCGAGCGCGCGCTGGCCGGCGGCGGCTCCGACTACGAACTCTGAAACGACGCCTCGCGCGTCCTGCCGCCATGTCCTTTCCCGCCTCCCCCACCCTGAAGAGCCGGCTGCCCCGGGTCGGCACCACCATCTTCACCGTGATGTCGGCACTGGCGGCGCGCACCGGCGCCGTCAACCTCGGTCAGGGCTTCCCGGACTTCGAGTGCGACCCGCGCCTGCCCGCACTCGTGACCGAGGCCATGCGCGCCGGCCACAACCAGTACCCGCCGATGGCCGGCGTGCCACAACTGCGCCAGGCGGTCGCGGCCAAGACGGCGGCGCTGTGCGGCGCGCAATACGACCCGGAGCGCGAGATCACCGTCACCGCCGGCGCCACGCAGGCCATCCTGACCGCGGTGCTGGC
>CAZQPN010000141.1:0-6986 GCA_964595215.1 uncultured Rubrivivax sp.
ACGCGCCGGCCGCGCCAGGCCGGCGGCACACGCGCCGCGGCGGCGTCGAACCGCGCCTCGATCTCGGCCCAGGCCGCGCTGCCGCGCGCTGGCGCGCCGAGCAGCGCGGCGATCGTCTGCAGGCTGCGCGCGACGTCGGCGTGGCGGTCCGACTCGAACACCAGCACGCGCACGGCGAGCGACTCCAGCCGCTCGACGGCGCGCCCGGAGCGCGCCATCAGCACGACGTCGGGGCGCAGCGCGACCACGCCCTCGATCGGCGTGTCGTCCAGCCCGCCCAGGCGCGGCAGCGTGCGCACCTCGGGCGGCCAGTCGGTGTAGCGGTCGACGCCGACCAGGCGCTCACAGGCGCCGAGCGCACACACGGTCTCGGTCAGCGAAGGCAGCAGGCTGACGATGCGGCGCGGCGGCGCCGCCAGGCGCAGCACGACGCCGCGGTCGTCGCGTACCTCGATCGGGGCGGCGGTCGCTCCCCGTCCGACGCCCGCGCCGTCGGCCGCGGCCGCCAGCGGCGCGAGCGCGGCCAGCACGACCGCCACCGCGGCCGACCGCACGACGCGCCGCAAGGACGACCGCACCGCCGGCCGCGCGCTCAGCGCGCGCCCCCCCTCAGCGTCAGCAGCCACTGCCGCCCGGGCTGGTTGTACCCCTGCACCGTCTCGTAGGGCCGGTCGCCGGCGTTGTTCAGCGTCAGACCGATCGACCAGTCGCGCGCCAGCGCCCATTCGGCGCGCAGGTCCAGCATGCCGAAGCCGGCCAGGCGCACCGTGTTGGCGGCGTCGTCGTAACGCTCGCCGAAGGCCGCCAGCGTGGCGCCGACGCTCAGCGCGCCGATACGGCGGTCGGCCGCCAGGCGCAGGCTCTCGGCGGCGCGCCGCACCAGCCGACGGCCGAAGACCGGGCTGCCGGCGGTGTCGTTGCGCGGGTCGAGCAGGTCCAGGCTGGCCGACAGCGCCCAGTCGGCGAGCCGCGTCTCGGCGCTAGCGGTCCAGCCGCTGACGCGCGTGCGCGGCACGTTGACCGGCGCCGGACCGCTGGTGATGTAGCCGCGGATGCGGTTGTCGAACCAGGCCAGCCGCGCGCGCGCGCCGTCGCCGGTCCACTGCAGGCTGAGCTCGCCATGCTCGCCTTCCTCGGGCTGCAGGTCGGGGTTGCTGAAGCCGGGGAAGTACAGCAGGTTGAAGCTCGGCGCGACGAAGCTGGTGCCGACCGCGGCGCCGACGCGCCAGGCCGGCGCCAGCGCCAGCCCGTAGGCCAGCGAGCCGGTCGTCTGTTGGCCGAACTGCGAGTTGCGGTCGCGCCGCAGGCTGGCCTGCCAGTGGTGGGCGCCGGCGCTGCCGTTCAGGCCCGCGGCCAGGCCGGTGATCGTGCGCTCGTCGACCTCGAACGGCGTGCCCGGGCGCGACACCGACTGCGTCACGCGCTCGGCCAGCAGCAGCAGCGCGCCGGCCGGCGTGGCCAGCGTGTTCTCCCAGCCGATCTGGCGCTGCACGGTGGCTATGGTGCCGATGTCGGTCCAGGGCGAGGCACTGGCGATCGTCTCGTAATCGTCGGTCGAGCGCGCCAGCTGCAGCGCGGTGCGCCAGCCGGGCCTGATCGCGCCGCCGACGCGCAGCGACAGCGAGCCGGTGCGAAGCCCGGCGCGCGCGTCGACGCCGGGGCCGTCGTCGAGCTGCGTCACGCCGTCGGCGTGCAGCGCCTGCAGGTCGGCGCGCCAGCCGTCGGCGAAGCGCCAGCCGAGCGACAGGTGGCCGCCGGTCTGGCGCCAGCCGTCGCGGTCGGGGTCGAAGGCGCCGAAGGGCACGCGCGCGTTGGTCGCCGAGACGCCGTCCAGCTCGGTGTGCTGCACGCCGGCGGCGAGCTCGACGTCACCCTGGCCAAGGCGCACGTGGCCGGAGGCCTGCCGCAGCCCCTCGCTGCCGACGCCGACCGATCCGCCGCCCTGCAGCCCCTGGCCGCCGCGGCGCGTGAAGACCTGCACCACGCCGCCGACGGCGTCGCTGCCGTACAGGCCGGACAAGGGGCCGCGCACGATCTCGATGCGATCGATCGCCGCCAGCGGCAGGCTCTCCCAGGCCGGCGCGCCGACCGTCGCCGAGCCGACGCGCACGCCGTCGATCAGCAGCAGCGTGTGGCGCGACTCCAGCCCGCGCAGCGACACCGAGCTGCGTTTGCCCAGCCCGCCGTCGGACCAGAACTGCACCCCCGGCTGCTGCGCCAGCAGCTCGGCCAGCGTGCGGCCGCCGGCGCGGTCGAGCGCGGCGCGGTCGATCACGCTGACCTCGGCCAGCGTCTCGTCGACACGCGTCGGCGTGCGCGTGGCGGTGATGACGATCGGCGCGGCGGCGAGCACGACGGCGTCGCCGACGCCCTGCGCCGCGACGGGCAGCGACAGCGCCGCGGCGGCGAGCAGCGACGCCGGCGCGGCGGGGCGGCGGGCCGTGCGGTGGAAAAAGGCGGAGACGGCGCCGCGCACGGTGCCGCGGCGCGCGAACCGGCGGCGCGAAGACCCGGAGGGTCGGCAAAACATGGACATGAAGGACCCGGGACGAATCGTGCGTGCCGGCCTCCCCGCCAGCGTGCACCTCATGGCGCCCGCGCCAGGCGCGGCCACCCCGTCGTCGGCCGGTATCCGGGCTGGCGGAGGCGACCCGTGTGTCCTTCCCAGGTGCGGTGCCGCCAAGGCGGTGGGCCGCGGGCCCAGTGGAGTCTCGACACGAGCGGGAGGCTCCGGCTGGAAACCTCCGTCCGCTTACCGTTGCGGGGGCAGCTCAGGTTGGGCCTTGCGGCGATGCGGCGAGACAGCCGCGCGGCCTTCCTGATTCCCGTTTAACTGCGCCGCCATACGACGAGCGGCGCGAGCACCAACGCGATGATGATACCCGCCATGCGCGCGGCCGGAGGTCGACGGCGTCGTGCAGCTTGAACGCGGCCGCGCTCAGCGGCGCATCGGCCGCAGCGACATCAATGACGGCAGGACTTCGTCTACGGGACCTTGCCGGGTAACTTCGGACCGTCGCGAGTCATGCGCGACCGGCGGCCTCGACCCGTTGCTGACCCTCAGGAATTGGCGAAGCAGTCGTTCGCCCATCCGGACTTGCACTGTTGTGGACGCCCAGACGAGTCGATCCTCAGCTGAGCAGCGACCGTCGGCAAGGAAGTCGATGGGCCCGTCCTGCGGCGAGGAGTCCCAGCTCGGCCAGGCGATGTTGGCCTCTGGTGGCTCCCGAACTCAAGCGACAGGAGGCGCATGTGGCACGATCGATGAATGAAGTGCCAACAGCACACGAGGCTTGGCCTTCGCACCGCGGCCCAGCAACCCCTTCAGCCCCGGTCGCCTTCGCATGATGCGGTTTGGCCGCAATGTCGTCTCGCAAGCAAACTGGCCACCGGGAGAGTTCGACAGATTTCAGGCACGCCTTGCAGCGGCCTATGACGAGGTTGTGCGGGCGATTGACCAAGATGTCGGTGACGCCGCAGCTCCGGTCGCGACGCTGAACCCGCTGGCAATGCTGCACCGCGCCAGGTGGGAGCGGAGTAGAGCTGCGTCGTCGGTTTTGCGCTTCGGACTTGAAACCGCCGCCCATGAGTTCTTGAACGGAGCCCACCGCATCGTCCACTCTGATCAGGGGATCTGAGTCAGCCCCCTGCAAACCGAAGGATCTTCGTGGCCGACCACCATGCCCTGAGCGTCGAGGAAACACTCGAGGAACTGTCCGTCGACCCGGACCGAGGACTCGACGAAGAGGACGTCAGGCGGCGGCGCGAGGAACACGGGCGCAACCGTCTTGGTGAGGGGGAACGGACCAGCCTCTGGAAGCTCCTTGCCGACCAGTTCAGGAGCCTCGTCATCGGCATTCTCGTCGTCGCTGCGATCGTGTCCTTCGCGATGGGCGAGATCGTTCAGATGGCGGCAATCTTCGCAGCGATATTGGTCAATGCCGTAATCGGCTTCGTCACCGAATGGAAGGCCGTCCGGTCGATGGAGGCCCTGCGAAGTCTGGGGACCGTGCGGGCAAGGGTGACGCGCGACGGGACCAGTGCGGCCGTCGACTCGGAGGATCTCGTGCCGGGCGACGTGGTGCTGCTCGATGCGGGCGATGTCGTGACAGCCGACCTGCGGCTGATCGAGGCGAACGGGCTGACCTGCGACGAATCCTCCCTGACCGGCGAGTCGGTGCCGGTGACCAAGACGACGGATGCGGTGGAGGCGCAGGCGCCGCTGGCCGAACGATCTTCAATGGCCTTCAAGGGCACCGCGGTGACGGGTGGCAGCGGCGCCGGAGTGGTGGTCGCCACCGGCATGCAGACCGAACTGGGCGGGATCGCGCGCATGACCTCGGAGGCGAGCGAGGAATCGACGCCGCTCGAGAAACGGCTGGACCGTCTGGCCCGCAATCTGGTGCTGGTCACGCTGATCGTGGCGGCGGTCATCGCCGTGCTGGGCTGGCTCGGCGGCAAGGAAATCGTGTCGATGCTCGAGACGGCGGTCGCGCTCGCCGTGGCCGCGGTCCCCGAGGGCCTGCCCATCGTGGCCACTGTGGCGCTGGCGCGCGGCATGTGGCGCATGGCACGACGCAACGCAGTGGTCGAGCGGTTGGCCGCGGTCGAGACGTTGGGCTCGACCAGCGTGATCTTCGCCGACAAGACCGGAACGCTGACACAGAACCGAATGCG
The DNA here is from genome assembly GCA_964595215.1 of uncultured Rubrivivax sp. Classification (GTDB taxonomy): domain Bacteria; phylum Pseudomonadota; class Gammaproteobacteria; order Burkholderiales; family Burkholderiaceae_C; genus Rubrivivax. Next base: position 4,678 of record CAZQPN010000141.1, read on the forward strand.
CGTGGCCAGGCTAGCGCTGCCTGGCAGCGATGAGGACGTGCCTTGGGACGAGGATGTGCGCCCCGAAGAGCCGCCCGCGCTGGCCAGCCGGCTTCTCGAGGTCGCGGCGCTCTGCAACAACGCCGAACTGGACGGCGAAGCCGGGCAAACCGAACGCGCGAACCACCCGAGCGGTACCGGCGACCCGATGGAGATTGCCCTGCTGCATGCCGCCGCCGCGATCGATCTCGAGCGCGATCGTCTCCTCGACAAGCACCCCGAGGAGCGCGAGGAAAGCTTCGACGCCGACACCAAGATGATGGCGACGTTTCACGCGGCCGGCACGGGCTTCCGCGTCGCCGTCAAAGGCGCGCCCGAGGCGGTACTCAAGGTCTCGACGCGTGTCGCCACCGAAGACGGCGATGCGCACACGCTTTCGGAAGACGATCGAAAGCAATGGACCGGGCGCGTCGAGCGGCTGGCCGAACAGGGATTCCGCGTGTTGGCCTTTGCGGAGCGGCACGTCGAGCGCTCCGACGGCGATCCCTACGCCGACCTGACGCTGCTGGGCCTCGTCGGCCTGGTCGATCCGCCCCGAAGCGATGCGGCCGATGCCATCGAGCAATGCAGGAAGGCGGGCATCCGGGTAATCATGATCACCGGCGACCAGCCGGTGACGGCAACGGCCATCGCCCGTCAGGTGGCTCTGGCCGACGAACCCCGCTCGATGGTCGGCAGCGACCTGCCGCAGATGGGCGAAGACAACGACGGTCGCACCCACGAAGCGCTGCGCGACCATCACGTCTTCGCCCGCGTCTCGCCCGCGCAGAAGCTCGACCTGATCCGACTCTGGCAGAAGGCGGGCGCGGTGGTGGCGATGACCGGCGACGGCGTGAACGATGCGCCCGCGCTCAAGAAGGCCGATGTCGGCATCGCCATGGGCAAGCGCGGCACCGACGTCGCCCGCGAGGCGGCCGACATCGTGCTCAAGGACGACGCCTTCCCCACCATCGTGGCGGCGATCGAACAGGGGCGCACGATCTTCGAGAACATCCGCAGGTTCATCGTCTATCTGCTCTCCGGCAATCTCGGGCAGGTCCTGGCCGTGGGAGCCTGCGCGGCGATCGGTGCGCCCCTGCCGCTGCTGCCGCTTCAGATCCTCTACATCAATCTGGTTCTCGATGTGTTCCCGGCCCTGGCACTCGGCGTCGGCGAAAGCCCGGAGGGGATCATGGACCGCGACCCGCGCGACCCGAGGGAACGTGTCCTAACAAGGCGGCACTGGATCGCGACCGCCCTCTGGGGCGCCCTGATCGCGGCGTCGGTGACGACGGTCTTCTTCGTCGCGCTGGCGCAAGACCTCGGGCAGGACGCCGCGGTGACCATCGGATTTCTGAGCTTCGCGCTGGCACGGCTCTGGCACGTCTTCAACATGCGCGAGGCCGGAACCGGGCTGATCCGCAACGAGGTCGTGCGAAATCGCTGGGTCTGGTACGCCATTGCGGTCTGCTTGGCCCTGACCGCCGCGGCGGCATGGCTGCCCGGCTTGAGCACGATTCTCGATGTCGTGCGGCTGGATCGCCTGGGTTGGATGCTCGTTCTGGGCGGCAGCCTTGCGCCGTTTCTGGTCGGACAGGTGGTGTTGAGCATGATGCCCCGCGTGATGGCCAGACGCGAACAGGGATAAGCGTATGGGTCGGTCGCGACGTGAGCGGCGGCTAGGCGGCGAGGCGTCAACCGAGTCCTTGTGGCCGACAGCAGCTGGTCGAGAGGCGACAGCTGACCGGCCGCAACCGCTGCGGAGCTGCGCACCACCATGCTGAAGACGGCTTGAGACCGGGTGCTGCCGTGCACCAGGTCCAGCTCGCGGCTCGCGTACCCGATCTCGGCCGTGCACTGCGCATGGCGCGCCAGGAAGGTCTCGACCCAGCGGCCCACGGCGTCGATGCCGAAGGCCACGCCGCTGGTGATGAGCAGGTGGCCCTGCGCCCGCCGCTTCGGTCCGCGCCGCCCCCCACGAGGAGATCGCCCATGCGCAAGTCCCGGGTCGTGCTGTTTTCGATCACCGCCGCCGCGGTGCTCGCGGCGGTGGCGGCGGTGACGCAGGAGATCGCCACCTTCGCCATCCGCGCAGGGCGCTGACGACCGCCCTGGCTCAGCCGCGACCGGTCGCCCGCCAGCCGCCGTCCACCTCCTCTGCCAGCCCGTCGTCCTGCAGCTTCAGCAGGTGCGCCAGCAGCGAGCGCGCGGCGATCGCGTGGCGCGCCGGCGGCACGTCGTCGTAGACGCGCGGCACCAGCGCCTCGACCGGGCACGCGGCCTGCGCCGCC
>CAZQPN010000142.1:0-6937 GCA_964595215.1 uncultured Rubrivivax sp.
TCAACCAGACCATCATGCTGTCGCTGGCGATGGTCGTCATCGCGTCGATGATCGGCGTGCAGGGCCTGGGCCAGCCGGTGCTCAAGGCGATCTCGAACCAGTACTTCACGATGGGCCTGCTCAACGGCCTGGCCATCGTCGGCATCGCGATCATCTTCGACCGCGTGTCGCAGGCCTATGGCAAGAGGCTGCAGAAGCACCTGGAGGTGCAGCATGGCTGAGGCCCTGATGAACCGCGCGCTGGCGGTCGCCACGCCGGCCCCCGCCGGCACGGCCGCTGCCGTCTCGACGGCCACCGGCATCTCGATCCGGCACCTGTACAAGATCTTCGGCCCGTCGCCGGAGAGGTTCCTCGACGCCGTGCAAGGCGGGATGAGCAAGCAGGAGCTGCGCGACACGCACGGCCACGTGCTCGGCCTGCGCGACATCAGCATCGACATGCCCGCCGGCGGCATCCAGGTCGTGATGGGCCTGTCGGGCTCGGGCAAGAGCACGCTGATCCGGCACATCAACCGCCTCATCGATCCGACCGCGGGCGAGGTGGTGGTGCAGGTCGACGGCCGGCCGGTCGACGTCGTGCAGATGAACGCGGACGAGCTGCGGCGCTTCCGCCGCGAGCAGACGGCGATGGTGTTCCAGAAGTTCGCCCTCTTCCCGCACCTGACGGTGCTGGAGAACACCGAGTACGGACTGCAGATCCGCGGCGTGCCGCGCGGCAGGCGGCTGGAAGCGGCACGCCGCTGGATCGCCCGCGTCGGCCTCGACGGCTACGAGGACCACTACCCGAACCAGTTGTCCGGCGGCATGCAGCAGCGCGTCGGCCTGGCGCGCGCGCTGACGAACGACGCCCCCATCCTGCTGATGGACGAGGCCTTCTCGGCGCTCGACCCGCTGATCCGCAGCGACATGCAGAGCGTGCTGCTGGACCTGCAGCAGGAGATCGGCAAGACCATCGTCTTCATCACGCACGACCTCGAGGAGGCGCTGCGCCTGGGCGACCGCATCGCCATCCTGCGCGACGGCGAGGTGGTGCAGCAGGGCAGCGGGCAGCAGATCGTGCTGAAGCCGGCCGATGACTACATCGCCAACTTCGTCAAGGACGTCAACCGCGGCCGCGTCGTGCGCTGCCGCACGCTGATGAACCCGGGCCCGCCGATCGAGGGGCCGACGGTCGATCCCGGCCTCGTCATCGAGGAGGCCGCGCGCCTGCTCAGCGTCGAGAACAGGGACGCCGCGAACGTCGTCAACGCCAAGGGCAGGCACATGGGCGTGATCACGATGAGCGACATCATCGGCGCCATCGTGCCGCCGACGCCGGAGCAGGTCCAGGCGGCGACGAACGGCGAGTGAGGCGCCGGCACATCGCGCGGGCACGCGCGGTATCGGCCGCGGCCTGCCAGTGCGCGAGCGCGGCCCCAGGATCGGCTGCGGTGTCGGGATGGGATCATCGCGCAGGCCAGCCTCCATTCACCCTGTCGCACACCCGATGACCCGGTCCGCCTCCCGCCCAAGCCCGGACCCGCCATCGCGCCGACCGTCGCGCGACCCGGCCGGACGGGAGCCCGGTGGCAGGGCCGACGCCGCGGCCGGCGGCCGCTGGTTCCTCGCCTGCTGGCCGGACGCTGCCACGCAGCGCGCGCTGCAGCGGGTGCAGGCGGCGTGGGCCTGGCCGCCCGGCGCGCGGCCGACGCCGACGGCGCAGCTGCACCTGACGCTGCACTTCATCGGCACGCTGCCGGCCGACGCCTTGCCGGCGCTGCGACGCGCGCTCGACAACGTCCACGCAGCCGCACCGGCAAGCTGGGCCCTGGAGGAGGTTGCGATCTGGCCCAACGGCATCGCCGCGCTGGTCCCGTCGCGCGTGCCGGACGCCGCCGCGGCACTGCACGCGGCGCTCGCAACCGTGCTGAGGGCTCTGGGCCTGCCGGTCGAGTCGCGGCCATGGGGCCCGCACGTCACGCTCGCGCGCCGGGCACGCGGTGCGACGATGCGGGGGGCCCACGCGCCCGACGCGGTGAACTGGACCAGCACCGGCTTCGAGCTGGTGCGCAGCGATCGGGGCTACCATCGGGCCGGCCGCTGGCCCCGTACCGCCCGCGCCTGAACACGCGGCCAGGAAGCCAGTGGGGCGGGTCCCCCAAGGCCCTCGCCGCGCGTCAGCGCGCCGGGTCCAGCGCAGCGCGCTGCTCCGGTGCCGGCAGCCGGTAGATGCGCTCGTTCAGGTGGCGCGCCACCGCCTGCACGTCCTCGTCGCTCCAGTCCAGCCGCGCGCGCGCCTGCCACTGGTGGACCTGCGCGAGCAGACCGGCCCAGTCCTGCACCTTCCGGTTGTCGCGCCAGTGCATCTGCGTCGTGTGGCAGGCGATGCAGTGCGTGTCGTAGAGCAACTGGCCGCGATCAGGACCGGCGGCCGACGCCGCCGGGACGATGGCGGCTCCGAGCAGCCACGCGAGGGCTGCGGCAGCGCGGCACCGCGGCGTGCAGCGGGAGGACATCGGCATCGGGGCCGGGGACTCGTGAGGCATGGCAGGCGCTCCCAGATCGGGCCCGCCGCGGCCGGTGCCCGGCGGATCTCGTGCATTGTCGGCCCACCCCCCGCCCCCCGCCACCAGCCAGCGCGGCCGGGCTGCGCGGCGCGCCGGTGAGGGTCGCGCGGCCACGCCGTCGCACCGAGAAGGCCGGTGGCTGCTACGCTGAGGCCATGAGCTCGCCCGCCGCCCCGGCTCCTGCACCCCACGCCATGCCCGCCCCGGCCGCCACACGGCAGGCCGCATCGATGGCGTCGCACCATGCGCTGGCGCGCGCGCTCGCCCGGCCCGACGCCTGGCCCGAGCCGCTTCCGCCCGGCACCGCCTTCGAAATCGTCGAGACCCACATCTCGTCCCTGCTGATGGCCGGCGACAGCGTGCTGAAGCTGAAGAAACCGGTCGCGCTGCCCTTCGTCGACTTCTCCAGCGCCGACCGGCGCCACCTCTTCTGCGACGAGGAGCTGCGCCTGAACCGGCGCACGGCGCCGGACCTCTACCGCGCCGTGCTGCCGGTGCTCGGGCCGGCCCGCAAACCGCGGCTCGGGCCCCCGGTCGAACCTGGCGAGCGCCCGGAAACGCCCGGCGACGACGAGCCGATCGACTGGGCCGTCTGGATGCACCGCTTCGACGCCGACGGCCTGTTCGACCGCATGGCCGACGCCGGCCGCCTCGACGCCTCGCACACCGACGCGCTGGGCGACGAGATCGCACGCTTGCATGGCAGCCTGCCGCCGTCGCCCGCCGGTTTCGGCGACCCCGGCCACCTGATGCAGTGGGTGGCCGACAACCTGCGCGAATTGCAGGCCCTGGTGCCTGCCGGCGCCGCCGCAGATGCCGCGGCCAGCGCCACCCGGGCGTCGGCCCGCCGATCGCGCATGGCGGGTCAGGTCGATGCGCTGGCCGCCTGGTCCGACGCGCGCGCCGCGGCGTTGCGTCCGCTGCTGGCGCAACGCCGCGCCGGCGGCGCGGTCGTCGAGGGGCATGGCGACATGCACCTCGGCAACATCGTCTGGCACGAGGGCCGCGCCCGCCTGTTCGATGCGCTGGAGTTCGCGCCCGACCTGCGCCACGGCGACCGCCTGGCCGACCTGGCCTTTCCGTTCATGGACCTGCTCGACCATGGCCTGCCGCGCCTGGCCTGGCGCCTGCTCGCGCGCGTGCTGGACGCCAGCGGCGACCACGACGGGCTGCCGCTGCTGCGCTGGCTGGCAGCCTACCGGGCGCTGGTGCGCGCCAAGGTCGCGCTGCTGGCGGCCGAGAAGGTGAACGCGGCCGGCGACGGTGACGCCCGCGCTGCCTCCCAAACCAGCGCGCACGATGTCGCCGAGCGCCGTGTCGCGCTGGCGCACGCACTCGCCCATCCTGCGCCACCGCCGATGGTGCTCACCTGCGGCCTGAGCGGCAGCGGCAAGAGCACGGTGGCGCTGATGCTGGCCGAGTCGCTGGGGGCGCTGCGCGTGCGCTCGGACGTCGAGCGCAAGCGCCTGCACGGGCTGGCGCCGACCGCGCGCATCGACGACCCGGCGCGGCTCTACGACGCCGACAGCACGCGCCGCACCTACGACCGCCTGCTGGCCATCGCACAGGCCGCGCTGGCCGGTGGCATCGGCGTCGTGCTCGATGCCGCCTACCTGCGACGCGCCGAGCGCGAGCAGGCGCGAGCGCTGGCCGGCCGCCTCGGCGTCCCGTTCGCGATCGTCGAATGCCGTGCGCCGGCCGACGTGCTCGCCGAACGCATCCGGCGTCGCCTGGCCGCTGACCACGACCCGTCGGATGCCGACCTCGCCGTGCTGGCGCGTCAGCAGACCTGGCGCGAGGCGCCTCAGGCCGACGAGCCGGTGCACGTCATCGACAGCGCGCGCCCGCTGCCCGAGCTCGACCGCGCGGTGGGCGAGTGGGCCCGCGCCTTCGCATCGGGGCCCGGCACCGGCACCGCCGCGCCGGCTGCCGGGTCGGGAGACGACGCGCCGGGTGGGCCGTCCGTCGCGTCCGTCGCTTGACAGGCATCAAGCCACCACCGCCCCAGCGGCCGATGATGTGCGTTCGACACAGGAGATCCCGATGAATGCCCTCCGACAGATCCTGGCCCTGGTCAACGACGGGCCGCGCAGCGACACGGTGCTCGCGTTGGCAGCACGCCTGGCGCAGCGGCACGGCGCCGGCGTTGACGCGCTGCACGCGGTGCAGCCGGCGTCCAGCGGCGCCTACCTGACGCCCGAGGCGGCGGCGGTGGCGATCGAGCTGGTGCAGAGAGCGGACGAGGCGCGCGCCGAGGCCGCCGGGTCGCGCGTCGCGGCGGCTGCCGCGCGCAGCGGTCTGGCCATCCCCTTGCACCCGGCCGCGGGCGATCCGGCGCTGGCCGCGGCGGAGCACGCGCAGTGTGCCGACCTCGTCGTGCTGGCGCAGCGCCCGCTGGAGGGCAACGACGGCACCGACGCCGGCTTCGCGGGCCGCTTGCTGGTGCGCGCCGGCACGCCGCTGCTCTTCGTGCCGGCGGTCGACACGCTCAAACCCGAGGCCGACGGGGCGCCGCCCTGCGGCCGCCACGTGCTCGTCGCCTGGGCGCCGCGGCGCGAGAGCGCGCGCGCGTTGCGCGACGCGCTGCCTTTGCTGGTCGCGGCCGAGCGCGTCGAGGTCGTCCGCCTGGCCGACCCGGACGAGGACGGCGGGAGGACCGAGCCGCTGGACGCCGTCTGCGCCCACCTGAAGCGCCACGGCGTGCAGGCACACGGGCATCGGCTCGTGCGCGCCACGACGTCCCGCGGCGGCGGCCTGATCCCCGACTGGAACCCCGACATCCCGGTCGCCGAGGCCTTGCTGTCGCACGCCGCCGACAGCGGGGCCGACCTGCTCGTGATGGGCGGCTTCGGCCACACGCGGGCCTGGGAACTGGTGCTTGGCGGGGTCACGCGCACGATGCTGCGCTCGATGACGCTGCCGGTGCTGATGTCGCACTGAGGCCCGCGGACCGCCGCCGGCCACGCCGGCGATCGCCCCTGACGCTCGCGAGGACACCCATGCCCCCGACCGATTTCCCGACCGCACCGCAGGCGCTGCGCGCCCGCCTCGCCGCGATGCTGCTGTGCGCATGCGTCGCGGCGCTCGCGACGCCGGCATGGGCGCAATCGGCCGCCGATCCGACGGCGTCCTCGGCTGCCGCCGATGCCCCCCCTGCCGCGCCGGCTGCGTCCTGGGACGCGGACACGAACGAGCGCCGCCTGGGTGGCGACGTCTTCCTCGCCGGTGGCACGCCGTCGGTCGTCGATCCGGTGGCCGGCGACCTCTTCATCGCCGGCGGCAGCATGGACGTCGAGGCGCCGGTGGCCGGCGACGTGTTCGCCATCGGCGGCCGGCTGCAGGTCTCGGCCGCCGTCGGGCAGTCGCTGCATGCGCTCGGCGGCCAGGTCGACGTGCGTGCGCGCATCGGCCGCAACCTGCGCGTGGCCGGCGGCCAGCTCGAGCTGTCGTCCCAGGGCACCGTCATGGGCAACGTCTCGGCGGTCGGCGGCCAGCTGCGCCTGCGCGGCCCGGTGCAGGGGCACGTGATGGTCGCCGGCGGGCGGGTGCTGATCGACGGCCCGGTGGCGGGCGACGTCACCGCGACCAGCGGCGAGCTGGCCCTCGGCCCGAACGCCCGCATCGCCGGACGGCTGAGCTACCGCTCCGGCGACGACCTGCGTGCCGACCCGGCGGCCGAGGTTGCCGGCGGCATCGAGCGCCTCGCGCTGCCGCCACGGCACGGCAACGACCGCGCCGACGGGCGCTGGGAGCGCGGCGAGCCGAGGCACGATCGCGGCTTCGGCCCGGCCAGCGGTTTCGGCGCCGCCTGGACCATCGGGTTGGTGGTGCTCGCCGGCGTGCTGCTGGCGGTGCTGCCGGGCGTGCTGGCCGGCACGTCGCGTACCGCGCGGTCGCGCGCCGGCGCCGGCGTGCTGCTGGGCTTCGCGCTCGTGGTGTGCGTGCCGGTGGCGGTGCTGGTGCTGCTGCTGACCATCGTCGGCATCCCCGTGGCGCTGGCGGGCCTCGCGTTGTACCTGGCGGCGCTGCCGCTGGCCTACGTGACCGGGGCCATCGGCGTCGGCGACTGGGTGCTGGCACGCTGGCAGGCGGGGCGCGCGGCCCACCGCGGCTGGCGCTTCGCCGCGGCGTCCATGGTGCTGCTGCTGCTGGCGGTGGTCGGCTGGGTGCCGTTCGTCGGCTGGCTGGCCGGCCTGCTGGTGCTGCTGCTCGGTCTGGGCGCGATCGTGCTGCACTTGGCGCGGCCGACGGCGGCAGCGCCCGCCGCGGTCACCTGAGCCGGCTGCCACGGCGCCGAGCACCTGACGAGGCCCACCCGATGAACACGCTGACCAAGCTCGCCCTCGGCCTGATGGGCCAGTTGCAGCCGCGCCCGCCGACCGGCGACGGCA
>CAZQPN010000143.1:0-6923 GCA_964595215.1 uncultured Rubrivivax sp.
AGCTGGAAGTTCTTGAACACCTGCGCCACGCGCCGCTCCACGACGGCCGGCAGGTCGGCGCTGCGCACGCCGGCCACCTGGATGGCGCCCACGCGCGGCACGCTGATGCGACCGCCGCGGTCCACCACCAATCGCAGGTCGGCGTTCACCGAGCCCCACAAGGTCAGCAGCACCTCGTCGCCCGGCGCGATGACGTAGTCGGGCGGGACGACCGGGCTCAGCGCGTCGCCACGGCCGTCGAAGCTGCCCGTCATCAGCTCGGCGCCGAAGCGCCGGATCGGACGGTCCTTGTCCTCAGGCGCGCCGGTGAGCCGCCGCACGAACTGCTCGAACTCGCCGGGTAGATAGGGACGCACCGCGCGCCGTGTTGCAGCTGCGCCTGCCTCGCCCGATCCCTCGCGGTCGAAGTCAGCGCGCGGGCCGGCGGGCTGGGGCTGGCGCAGCCGCGCCGGCCCCAGCGGCTCGGCCTCGGCCGCGGTCGCGGTAGGGCGCTCGTTGTCGCCCAGCGACACCTGCGCGGACGCCGAACATGCCCAGCCCAGGCCCATCAGGCCGCCGAGGAGCGCGCATCGCAAGGCAGGGAGCAACGAAGGGAATCGGGTCATCACGCGTGTGCGTCGGGGGCGGTCTCGGGCCGTCGCGGCCGGCCGCAGCGTGCGCTTCCGGCAAGAAAGTCGCGCATTCTAAGCGGGCGCATCCCGCGTCACGACTGCTTACGAGGTCGCGGGTCCTGGGCCCGCTGCCGGCCGCTGCCCGGTGGGCGGGGCCACCTACAATTCCGAGGTGCTTTCATTGCTCGTCGCCCTTGCCGTCTCGCTCGGGGTCACCCTGACGGTGATCCACTTCGCCAAGACGCGCGGCCACCACCTCCTGGACCACGACCTGAAAGGGCCGCAGAAATTCCATGCGCAGGCCGTGCCGCGAGTGGGCGGCGTGGGCATCGTCGCCGGCCTGCTGGCGGCGCTGCCGGTGCTCTGGTTCCACGATCCGGCCGCCGGCCGGATTGCCGCCGGGTTGCTATTGTGTGGCGTGCCGGCCTTCGGCGCCGGGCTGATCGAGGACTTCACCAAGCGCGTCAGCCCGCGCAACCGGCTGCTGGCCACGGCTGCCTCGGCCGCGCTGGCGGTGTGGTTCCTCGGCGCGGCCATCACCCGCACCGACATCCCGGGGCTGGACTGGGTCGTCGGCTTCGCCGCCGGCGCCGTGCTGCTGACGGTGTTCGCCGTCGCCGGCATCGCGAACTCGGTCAACATCATCGACGGCTTCAACGGCCTGGCGTCGATGTGCGTGGTCATCATGCTCGGGGCCCTGGCCTACGTCGCCTTCCAGGTTGGCGATCCCCTGATCGGCGCCATCGCGCTGGCGGGGATCGGGGCGGTGCTGGGCTTCTTCCTGTGGAACTTCCCAGCCGGGCTGATCTTCCTCGGCGACGGCGGGGCCTACTTCCTCGGCTTCTTCGTCGCCGAGCTGGCCATCCTGCTGCTGGTGCGCAACCCGGCGGTGTCGCCGCTGTTCCCGCTGCTGGTGTGTGTCTACCCGGTGTTCGAGACGCTGTTCTCCATCTACCGGCGCCGCTTCATCCGCGCGGTGCCGCCCAGCATGCCGGACGGCATCCACCTGCATTCGCTGATCTACCGGCGCGTGATGCGCTGGGCCGTGGGCGACCGCAGCGCCAAGGCGCTGACGCGGCGCAACTCGATGACCTCGCCCTTCCTGTGGGTGCTGTGCATGCTGTCGGTCATCCCGGCGGTGCTGTTCTGGGACCACAGCGGGCTGATCGCCGTCGCGGTCGCCTTGTTCGCGATCTCCTACGTGGGCCTGTACTGGCGCATCGTGCGCTTCCGCTCGCCGCGGCTGATGCGCCGTCTGGGCACGTCGCGGCCGATGCCGCTCGGGCCGCCGCGGACGCCGCGGGACGGAGGGGAGATAATCACTCGACATGAGTGACATCTCCACCGCCCCCGACGCCACCGCGCCGGCCGAGGCCGCCCCCCGCTTCGACACCCTCCCGCTCGACCCCAAGCTGCTGCGCGCCGTCGCCGACTCCGGCTACACGGCGATGACGCCGATCCAGGCCAAGGCGATCCCGATCGTGCTGGCCGGGCGCGACATCATGGGCGCGGCCCAGACCGGCACCGGCAAGACCGCGGCCTTCACGATCCCGCTGCTGCAGAAGATGCTGCGGCACGAGAACGCCAGCATGTCGCCGGCGCGCCACCCGGTGCGCGCGCTCGTGCTGGCGCCCACCCGCGAGCTGGCCGACCAGGTCGCCGCCAACGTCAAGACCTACGCCCAGCACACGCAGCTGCGCTCGGCAGTGGTCTTCGGCGGGATCGACATCAAGCCGCAGATGGCCGAGCTGCGCAAGGGCGTGGAGGTGCTGATCGCCACCCCCGGCCGGCTGCTCGACCACATCGAGGGCAAGACCGCGGTGCTCAACCAGGTCGAGTACGTCGTGCTCGACGAGGCCGACCGCATGCTCGACATCGGCTTCCTGCCCGATCTGCAGCGCATCCTGTCCTTCCTGCCCAAGCAGCGCCAGACGCTGCTGTTCTCGGCCACCTTCTCGCCCGAGATCAAGCGCCTGGCCAACAGCTACCTGCAGGACCCGGTGCTGGTCGAGGTGGCGCGCCCCAACGCCACCGCGACCAACGTCGAGCAGCGCTTCTACAGCGTCGACGACGACGACAAGCGGCGCGCCGTGCGCCAGCTGCTGCGCCAGCGCGAGCTCTCGCAGGCGATTGTCTTCGTCAACTCCAAGCTCGGCGCGGCACGGCTGGCGCGCACCTTCGAGCGCGACGGCCTGAAGACGCAGGCGCTGCACGGCGACAAGAGCCAGGACGAGCGGCTGAAGGCGCTGGCCGCCTTCAAGGCCGGCGAAGTCGACCTGCTGGTGGCCACCGACGTCGCGGCGCGCGGGCTGGACATCGCCGACCTGCCGGCGGTCTTCAACTTCGACGTGCCCTTCAACGCCGAGGATTACGTGCACCGCATCGGCCGCACCGGCCGTGCCGGCGCCTCCGGGCTGGCGGTGACGCTGGTCACGCGCAGCGACGCGCGGCTGATCGGCGACATCGAGGGTCTGATCAAGAAGACGATCGAGCTCGAGCCGCTGGAGTTCGACGACGATCGGCCGCGACGCCGGCCCGGCGCCGATGACGATCGCGGCGATCGCGGCGAACGCGACGACCGGCGCAGCGACGAGCGCCCTCGCAGCAGCCCGCGCGCCGAGGAGCGGTCGGCGCGGCCGGTGCCGGCCGAGCGGCCGACGCGCCCGGCCAGGCCCGCGTCGCGTGACCCTTTCTTCGACCGACCCTACGAGCCGCCGGCCGATGCCACGCCGTCGTGGGAAGCGGGCGCCAAGGCGTCGGCCTCCGCCCCGGGGGAGGCGTCGACGACGTCGGCCGCGGCGCGCTCGCCTGGCACCCGACAGAAGAAGAAGGTCGCCGCGCTGCTCGGCGGCGGCAAGGCCTGAGCGGCGCCGGCGCCGTTCGCGCCATCCGCGCCCTGTTCGGATGCGCCGTCAGCCGGCGGACGCTCGGTCCCCGACGCCCGGCGTGTCCTGCCGCGTGGCCGGCAGCGCCGGTGAGCCGTCGGCATCGGCCCGCAACGGATCGATCCCCGCCTCGCGCAGCAGCTGTGCCGCGCGGATCAGCGGCAGGCCGACGAGCGCCGTCGGGTCGTCGCTCAGGATCTCGTCGAGCAGCGTGATGCCCAGCGTCTCGCACTTGGCGCTGCCGGCGCAGTCGTAGGGCTGCTCCAGCCGCAGGTAGCGCTCGATCTCGGCGTCGGACAGCGCGCGGAAGCGCACCGTCACCGGCGCCAGCAGCGCACGCTCGAAGCCGTCGGCGCGGCAGACCACCGCCAGCGCGGTCTGGAAGACGACGCGCTGGCCGCTCAGGCGGCGCAGCTGGGCGACCGCGCGCTCGTGCGTGCCGGGCTTGCCGATCGCCTCGTTGTCGAGGTCGGCCACCTGGTCGGCGCCGATGATCACCGCGTCCGGGTGGTCGGCGGCCACGGCCTGCGCCTTTGCCAGCGCCAGCCGCAGCGCCAGCGCCGCGGGCAGCTCGCCGGCGCGCGGCGTCTCGTCCACGTCGGGCGCGACGACCTCGAACGGCACGCGCAGCCGCGCCAGCAGGTCTCGCCGGTAGCGCGAGGTGGACGCGAGGATCAAGGGCGGGTGCGGACTCATGCAGCGCATTGTCCCATCCGCAGCCTCAACGGCAGCCCGCCGGGGGGTGCCAGCGACCGCGGGATCCGCAGGGTCTTCAGACGCGGCGCCGCGGCTGGCGGCCCCGCTCGTCGCCGCTACACTGCCGTCGCATGAAGGACAAGCCGCACGACCCGCGCCGGCTCGACGTGCGCCGCTTCGCCGCCGACGGTGGCCGCCTGGCCGGCACGCTGGCAGCGCCCGATCTGCCGCGGCTCGTTGCCGACGCACCGCTGGCGCAGGGTGCGCCGGCACGCTGGGCCCTGAGCGGCGAGCAGCGCCGGCCCAGCAGCGCCACACCCGAGGTCTGGCTGCACGTGCACGCCGAGGCCGACGTCGCACTGCGTTGCCAGCGCTGCCTGCAGCCGGTGACGGTGGCGATCGGGTCCGACCGCGCGATCCGCTTCGTCGCCGACGAGGCCGAGGCCGAGCGGCTCGACGAGATCAGCGACGACGACGTCCTGGCCTGGCCGGCGCGCGGTGGGGTGGACGCGCTGGCCCTGGTGGAGGACGAGCTGATCCTGTCGCTGCCGATCGTGCCGCGCCACGAGGTCTGCCCGCAGCCGCTGGTCGTGCCGGAGCCTGCCGGGCCGGCCGCCGTGCCGGCCGAGCCGGCGCGGGCGAACCCGTTCGCCGCACTGGCAGTGCTCAAGTCGCCGTCGCCGGCGGGCACCGAGGACGCCGCGCAAGGCAGCCCGGACGACGGGCGCGGCGGCAAGCCCGATCGCAGCCGAGGTGGCCGGGGCGGCAGACCCAAGGCCTGACGATCCGCCCGGTGTTATACTGATGGGCTTTTCGAACCACGCGGGCCGCGGGCCGGCTCGGGCGGTGTACGGGTCTGCCGCGCCGTCGCGAGGCCACCGCCGGCCCAGGCCTGCGGGCCACGTGGCCGACCCTCCCGATCCTGCCTGGTGGCCTGCGCCAGGCCGACGCGCCCTCGCGCCCCAGGAGAATCCTCATGGCTGTCCAGCAAAACAAGAAGTCGCCGTCCAAGCGCGGCATGCACCGTTCGCACAATGCCCTGGCCACGCCGGGCACCGCGATCGAGCCGACCACCGGCGAGGTGCACCTGCGTCACCACATCAGCCCGACCGGTTTCTACCGCGGGCGCAAGGTTCTGAAGACCAAGGCCGACGCCTGAGGGGCAACTGTGCCGGCGGGCCGCAGCGGCCCGCAGCACGGTTTCCCGTTCCCGTTGATGCCCGGCGCGCAGCCGCTGCGCTCCGGGCATCTTGCGTGATGGCTTCGTGATCCCCGCTGACGCCCCCGCCCCGCTCGACCGGGTCGTGCTCGCGGTCGACTGCATGGGCGGCGACCACGGCCCGGCGGTGACGCTGCCCGCGTGCCGCGCCTTCCTGGCCAGCCACCCGCAGGCCGAGCTGCTGCTCGTCGGCACGACCGAGGCGCTCGCGCCGGCGGCCGGCTGGGCGCGCTGCACGCCGGTCGGCGCCACCGAGGTCGTCACGATGGACGACGCGGTCGAGGTCGCGCTGCGCAAGAAGCGCGACTCGTCGATGCGCGTGGCCATCGGCCAGCTCAAGCCGGTCGACGGCGCCGCACCTCGCGCGCAGGCCTGCGTCTCGGCCGGCAACACCGGCGCGCTGATGGCGTTGGCGCGCTACCTGCTGAAGACGATGGACGGCATCGACCGGCCGGCCATCGCCACCGTGATGCCGAACCGGCTCGACGGCTTCACCACCGTGCTCGACCTCGGCGCCAACGTCGACTGCACGGCCGAGCACCTGCTGCAGTTCGCCGTCATGGGCAGTGCGCTGGTCGCCGCCGTCGGCGGCAAGCACGAGCCGACGGTCGGCCTGCTCAACATCGGGGAGGAGGCGATCAAGGGCAGCGAGACGATCAAGCTCGCCGGCGAGCTGATGCGTGCGGCCGATGCCGCCGGGCAGATCCGCTTCCACGGCAACGTCGAGGGCAACGACATCTTCAAGGGCACGACCGACATCGTCGTCTGCGACGGCTTCGTCGGCAACGTGCTGCTCAAGACCTCGGAGGGCCTGGCGTCGATGCTGTCGGACTTCATCCGCCAGGAGTTCACGCGCAGCGTGTTCACCAAGCTGGCGGCGCTGGTCGCGCTGCCGGTGCTGAACCAGTTCAAGAAGCGCGTCGACCCGCGCGGCTACAACGGCGCCGCGCTGCTGGGCCTGCGCGGGCTGGTCTTCAAGAGCCACGGCTCGGCCGACGCCTACGCGTTCGAGCAGGCGCTGGCGCGCGCGTATGATGCGGCGCGCAACCGCCTGATCGAGCGCGTGCAGGACCGCATCGCCGCGGCGCGCCACGCGCCGGCCGCGGACCCCGCCGACCGAGCCGCATGACCGCACCGCCCCTCCACACCCGCATTGCCGGCACCGGCAGCTTCCTGCCGCCGCGCCGCGTCAGCAACGACGAACTCGTCGGCCAGCTGGCGGCGCGCGGGCTGGAAAGCTCCGACGAGTGGATCGTCGCGCGCACCGGCATCCGGGCCCGCCATTTTGCCGCCGACGGCGTGAACGCCAGCGATCTCGCGCTGCCCGCGGCGCGCCACGCGCTCGAGGCTGCCGGCCGGCGCGCCGACGAGATCGACCTGCTGATCGTCGCGACGTCGACGCCGGACATGGTGTTCCCGTCCACCGCCGCGATCCTGCAGGCCAAGCTCGGCATCGTCGGCTGCCCGGCCTTCGACGTGCAGGCGGTGTGCTCGGGCTTCGTCTACGCGCTG
>CAZQPN010000144.1:0-6903 GCA_964595215.1 uncultured Rubrivivax sp.
GGATCCGCACGGCAAGCGCTCGCCGATCGGCTTCATGCAGTAGCGGGCGGCCGGCACACGCACGCCGCCGCGGCAACAATGCGCGGCCATGAACGCCGCGCTGCCCCGCTGTCTCGCCGCCCTGGCCCTGGGCCTGGCTACCGCCCTCGTCGCGGCCGGCGAACGACCGCGCATCGGCCTCGTGCTCGGCGGTGGCGGCGCGCGCGGGGCGGCCCACATCGGCGTGCTCGAGGTGCTGGAGCAGCAGCGCGTGCCGGTCGACTGCGTCGCCGGCACCAGCTTCGGTGCGCTGGTGGCCGGTGCCTGGGCGGCCGGCGTGTCGCCGGGGCAGATGCGCCGCGCGATGGCCGAAACCGACTGGCCGGCGATGTTCCAGGACGACCCGCCCTACGACGAGCTCGACCACCGCCGCAAGCGGCTGCTGCAGCGCTACCTGTCCGGCAGCGAGCTCGGTGTCGACGCCGGCGGCGTCACGGCGCCGCCGGGGGCGGTGGGCGGGCAGAAGATCAAGCTCTTCATCAATTCGCTGGTGCGCGCCGACCGCGGCGAGATCGACATCGCCCAGCTGCCGGTGCCGCTGTCGATCGTCGCCACCGACATCGGCAGCGGCGAGCGCGTCGTCTTCCGCGACGGCTCGCTGACGGCGGCGATGCGCGCCAGCATGGCGGTGCCGGGGCTGGTGGCGCCGGCCGAAGTGGGCGGCCGCCGCCTGGTCGACGGCGGGCTGGTCGACAACCTGCCGATCCAGGAGGTGCGCGAGCGCTGCGACGCCGAGGTGGTGATCGCCGTCAACGTCGGCTCGCCGCTGCTGGCGCCGCAGGACGTCGGCTCGCTGCTGACGGTGACGGCGCAGATGATCGTGCTGCTGACCGAGCAGAACGTGACGCGCTCGCTGCAGGCGCTGCGGCCGGGCGACATCTACCTGCGTCCGGTGCTCGACGGCATCGGCGCAGGCGACTTCGCGCGCCACGAGGACGCCGTCGCGCGCGGGCGCGAGGCGGCCGGCTTCGTGACCGACGCGCTGGCCGCGCTGACGGTCGACGAGACCACCTGGGCGGCCTGGCTGCAGGCGCGCGCCGACGTCGACCGCCGCCGGCCCTGGGTGCAGGACGTGCAGATCGAGGGCCTGCAGCGCGTCGGCGCCGAGGTCGTCGCACGCCACCTGACGCAGGTCCCCGACGCGCCGCTGGACACGGCGCGGCTGCAGCGCGACCTGATGCGCGTCTACGGCGACGGGTGGTACCAGAGCGTCGACTACAGCCTGCTGACGCTGCGCGACCGCAACGTGCTGCGCGTCCTGCCGGTCGAGAAGGCCTGGGGACCGGACTACCTGCGGCTGGCGATCCACCTCGACTCGACGCTCGACCAGGGGTCGGCCTTCGGCCTGCGCGCGGCCTACCAGCGGACCTGGCTCAACCGCCTGGGCGGCGAGCTGCTGCTGCAGGTCGGCATCGGCAGCCGCAGCGGGCTCGACGCCCAGTGGTATCAGCCGCTGGTGGCGGACCAGCGCTGGTTCGCGCAGGCGGACCTCGGGCTGAACTCGCGCCCGCGCGACCTCTACGTCGGCGACGACCGCCTGAGCCGCTACACGGTGCAGCGCGCCGTCGCCGAATTCTCGCTCGGGACCAACCTGGACCGCACCGGTCAGCTGCGCGCAGGCTGGCGGGCGACTGCGGGCCGGGTCGACCTCGATACCGGCATCGACCTGCTGCCGGTGCGCAGCGCGCAGTCGCGCGGCCTCGTGCTGGCGGTCGACCTCGACCGCATGGACCGGCTGACCTTCCCGACCCGCGGCTGGTCAGCGCAACTGGAGTACTACCAGCCGAGCGGCCAGGACTACGCGCGGCTGGCCGCCGACCTGCGCCTGGCGCACGCGTTCGAGGCCTGGGTGTTCGGCGCGCGCGCCGCCTACACCGGGTCGACGCAGGGCCTGCTGCCGCTGTTCGACGCCGGCACGCTCGGCGGCTTCCTCAACCTGTCGGCCTACGCCACCGACCAGTTCGTCGCCGATACCGTGCGCTACGCCCATGTGCGCGCCGAGCGCATCATCGGCCAGTTGCCGCTGGGCCTGCGCGGCGACATGCGGCTCGGGCTGGCGTTCGAGGTCGGCCGCACCGGTGGTCGCTATGCCGGCGACGCGCGCGGCGGACTGCTCGAATCGCTGACGACCTACCTCGGCGGCGAGACGCCGTTCGGGCCGGTCTACGTCGGCCTGGGCTTCGCGCGCGGCGGCAACACCAACGCCTACCTGGTGCTGGGCGCGCCCTGAAGGTCGGGCCGCGCCTCGGTCCGTCACTTTGCGGCGCAGTGGCGCAGGAAACCCTGCGTCGCCTCGCCGAGGTGGCGGTCTCGGTGCAGCACCGTCGCCAGCTGGCGGCGCGCCGGCGGCAGCCGGTGGCGCACCACCACCAGCTGGCCATCGCCCGGCCCCGGCGCCAGCGCGTGACGCGACAGGCAGGTCAGGCCCACGCCCTCGGCCACCACTCGCTTGATGGCCTCGGTGCTGCCCAGTTCGTAGCCCACGTTCACCTGCGGCAGGTGCTGCATCAGCCACGCGTCGGTGACCTGGCGCGTGCCCGACCCCGGCTCCCGCAGCACCCACACCGCGTCGCCGAGCTGGCGCGGCGTGGCCACCCGGGCGGCCAGCGGGTAGCCCGGTGCGCAGACGATGACGAGCTCGTCGTCCAGCCAGGGGCGCACCAGCAGGTCGGGGTGCGTCTGCGGCCCCTCGATGAAGCCGACGTCGACGTCGAAGCCGGCCACCGCCGCGATCACGTCGGAGGTGTTGCCGATGCGCAGCCGCACCGGGCTCGCCGGATGGTCGCGCGTCCACTTCGCCACCAGCGCGGGCAGCAGGTACTCGCCGATGGTGAAGCTGGCGGCCACCCGCAGCGGCGCCGCGTGGTCGCCATCGAACAGCGCGAGCAGCTCGGCCGCCTTGTCGAGCAAGGCCATGGCGCCGGGCAGCAGCGCGCGGCCGTTCTCGTTGAGCACCAGCCGGCGGCCGACGCGGTCGAAGAGCTGTGCACCGAGGGTTCCCTCGAGTTCGGCCAGCGCGGCGCTGGCCGCCGACTGCGAGCGGGCCACGCGCTCGGCCGCACCCCGTGTCGACCCCGTGCGCGCCGTGGCGACGAAGACCTCGAGCTGGCGCAGGCTCAGGCGCAGCCGGGGATCGATCGGTTGACCCGCTCTGTCCGTCATCGTGACGCGGATTATCGGTGCCCGATGGTCGCTGTCCGAACGCGGACGCAGCCACCGTTGCCTCCGACCTTGCGCGCCAGCGGCCCGCGCACGCCACGGTGCACGCGTCGGCAGGGTGCCGCCCGATCGATCCGGCACGCGCCCAGCACAGATCGCTCCTGACCTGCTTTTCAGATCATTGTGAGCGGAATTCCCTGCTTCGCGGCTCACGTGCCTCTGAGTACTATGACACTTCGATGACGGCATTGGTTCCCCCACACGGCGGCGCCGGGCTCAGGCCCTTGCTGCTGCCGGCCGACGAACTCGAACGCGAGCGTGAGCGCGCGTCGAGCCTGCCAATGTTGTCGGTGACGTCGCGCGAGCGCGGCGACCTGGTCATGATGGGCATCGGCGGCTTCACGCCGCTGGACGGCTTCATGACCCGCGCCGACTGGGAGGGCGTGTGCGACGGCATGCGCACGGCCAGCGGTCTCTTCTGGCCGATCCCGATCACGCTGTCGACCGATGCCGCCAAGGCCGGCACCTTCGCCACCGGCGACGAGATCGCGCTCGTCGACCCCGACGACGGCACGCTGCTGGCGACGATGCGCGTGACGGAGAAGTACGGCATCGACAAGGCGCACGAGTGCGCCAGCGTCTACCGCACCGTCGACCCGTCGCACCCCGGCGTGAAGATGGTCATGGACCAGGGCGAGGTCAACCTCGCCGGCCCGGTGAAGGTCCTCTCCCAGGGTGGATTCCCCGAGAAGTACGGCGAGCTGTTCAAGACGCCTGCGCAGACGCGAAGCCTGTTCGAGTCGCTCGGCTGGTCGCGCATCGCCGCGTTCCAGACGCGCAACCCGATGCACCGCTCGCACGAGTACCTCGCCAAGGTCGCCATCGAGGTGTGCGACGGCGTACTCGTGCACTCGCTTCTGGGCGCGCTGAAGCCGGGCGACATCCCGGCCGACGTGCGAACGCGCGCCATCGCCGCGCTGGCCGAGAACTACTTCGTGCCGTCGACGATCGTGCAGGCCGGCTATCCGCTGGACATGCGCTACGCGGGCCCGCGCGAAGCCCTGCTGCACGCGCTGTTCCGCCAGAACTACGGCTGCTCGCACCTGATCGTCGGTCGCGACCATGCCGGTGTCGGCAGCTTCTACGGCCCCTTCGACGCGCACGCGATCTTCGACCAGATTCCCGCCGGCGCGCTGCAGACCCAGGCGCTGAAGATCGACGTGTCGTTCTGGTGCCGCAAGTGCGGCGGCATGGCGTCCGGACGCACCTGCCCGCACGACGACGCCGACCGGCTCCAGGTCAGCGGCACGCAGTTCCGGAAGTCGCTCTCCGAGGGCGCCGACGTGCCCCCCGAGTTCAGCCGGCCGGAGGTGGTCGAGATCCTGCGCGCCTACTACGCCACGCTCGACGCGAAGGGGCCGGGCTGAGGCCGACCGCGGGATGAGCGCATGAAGGTCTGCATCGTCTCGGACAGCCACGACCGCGCCGACGAGCTCTCCCGCGCGGTGCGCGAGGCGCGCGACCTGGGCGCCGAGGCCGTGATCCACTGCGGCGACCTGATCGGCGCACAGACGATCAATCCGGCGCTCGCGCACGGGCTGCCGGTGCACCTGATCCATGGCAACAACGTGGGCGACACGCAGTCCCTGCACCGCCAGATGCGCAACAGCGACGGACGCCTGACCTACCACGGCGCGGACGGGCGGTTCGAGCTCGGCGGCCGCAAGGTCTTCCTCGTGCACTACGACGACTACGGCTACGCGATGGCCTGCACCGGCGACTGGGAGCTGGTGTGCTGCGGCCACTCGCACCAGGCGGGCGTGCGCGAAGTGACCAGCGTCAAGGGCAGCCAGACCTGGCTCGTCAATCCCGGCACGGTCGCCGGTCTGGCCGCGCCCGCCACCTGGGTGCTGGGCGACCTGGCGACGATGCAGTTCGAGGTGCGTGAACTTGGACGCGCCTAGGCACAAACCCCGTCATTGCAGGCGTCGCTTCTATGGTCGCATAGGGGGGACTTCCAAGTCCGAATCGCGGCGCCGTTCCTAGACCCTGCGCCAGCCACGAGAAGAACCGATCGAGGAGCTTGCCAAAGATGTTCGCCACCAATCCGTTTGCCGCGATGACCGACCTGCTGCCCGCGAACGCGATGCAGATCTATGTCGTGCTGGCGGTGCTGGCCGTCGTGGCCGGCGTGCTGTTCGACATGGCCCACAAAGGCAGCGCCAAGTACTTCTTCGCCAACTGGCGCAAGACCGGCAGCAAGGGAACCCGGCCCGTGGGCGGCGGCGAGATGATGTCGATCGCGATCAAGACGGGCGTCGTCGACGTGCTGGCCTCGGGCGAGTTCTGCAACCCGCGCCGCCGCATCGCGCACCTGCTGACGATGTACGGCTTCGTGCTCTACGTCGTCACCACGGCGCTGATGGTGTTCGCCTACCCGACCGCCGCGACGCCTGCGCCCGCCCTCGTGCCGCTGCTGTGGTGGCTCGGTGCCCTGATGGTCTGCGTCGGCGGCTACTGGTTCTGGTTCTTCATCCGCGTCGACGTCGCCGCCGAGGGCAGCTCCCCCTGGCGCCTGATGCGCGCGGACCTGTTCGTCGTCTCGCTGGTGGGCAGCGTGACCCTGGGCTTGATCTGGGCCTTCCTGCAGGCCCGCTCGAGTGCAGCCGCGACAGCCTTCTTCGGCCTGTACATCCTCGCCACGACCGTGCTGTTCGGCTCGGTGACCTGGTCCAAGTTCGCGCACATGTTCTTCAAGCCCGCGGCGGCGTTCGAGAAGCGGATGTCCGAGGCCAATGGCTCGGCGCAGAACCTGCCGACGCAGACGCGCGACGATCCCGCGCAGCAGCAGCGGCACTCGATGGAACTGCTGAAGGACGCACCGATGCACATGGGACTGGGCATCAAGCGCGAGGCGCCGCGCCACTATTGAGTTGAGACGCGCCGAGAACGCGGCCCGCAGGTCCGGCTGGATCCACAAGAGGAGACTGGAAGAACATGCCTACCTTCGTCTACATGACGAGGTGCGACGGATGCGGCCATTGCGTCGACATCTGCCCCTCGGACATCATGCACATCGACAAGACCTATCGACGTGCCTACAACATCGAGCCCAACATGTGCTGGGAGTGCTACTCGTGCGTCAAGGCGTGCCCGCAGCACGCGATCGACGTGCGCGGGTATGCCGACTTCGCGCCGCTCGGCCACAGCGTCCGCGTCCACCGCGACGAAGACAAGGGCACGATCGCCTGGCGGATCAAGTTCCGCAACGGCACGGAGAAGAATTTCCTGTCGCCCATCACGACCAAGCCCTGGGGGACCGCGATCCCGAAACTCGCGGATGAGCCGGCGCCGAGCCAGGAGATGCGCGACAGTGAACTGCTGTACAGCGAGCCCAAGTACATCCGCCTGGATGACGGCGGGCTGCACACGCTGGAATCCGCCGGTCTCAAGATGAAGAAAGGCGTGTACTACTGATGGCCAGCAAAACGATCGTCGAGGACGGCATCGACATTCTTGTCGTCGGGGCGGGGCTTGGCGGCACGGGCGCCGCATGGGAGGCCCGGTTCTGGGGCCAGGACAAGAAGATTGTCATCGCCGAGAAGGCCAACATCGACCGCTCCGGCGCGGTCGCCCAGGGCCTGTACGCCATCAACTGCTACATGGGCACGCGCTGGGGCGAGAACAAGCCGGAGGACCATGTCC
>CAZQPN010000145.1:0-6881 GCA_964595215.1 uncultured Rubrivivax sp.
CTGCCGACCGTGCTCGCACCCATCGTGCGCATTCGCAAGGAGGAGCTGAGCTGATGGGTTCCCAAGCTTGCGACTATGTCGCCGCGCCGCCCCCGAGGGGGCCGCGATCCTTCCTTGGGGCGGCCTGGCAGGAGGCCCGATGAAGTACCTCAGCACCCGCGGCGACACGACCCCGCGCGGCTTCTCCGACATCCTGCTCGAGGGCCTCGCGCCCGACGGCGGGCTGTATCTGCCGGCGTCCTACCCGCGCGTCGACGATGCGACGCTCGCGCGCTGGCGCGGATTGCCGTACGCCGACCTCGCGTTCGACATTCTGTCGCTGTACATCGACGACATCCCGCCCGACGACCTGCGGCGGCTGGTCCGCGCGACCTACACCGAGGCGGTCTTCGGCACGCCCGAGATCGTCCCGCTCAGGCGCCTGGCCGACGGCCTGCTGATCGAGCAGCTGTCGAACGGCCCGTCGCTTGCCTTCAAGGACATGGCGATGCAGCTGCTCGGAGCCTTGTTCGAGTACGAGCTCGGACGGCGCGGCGAGCAGCTCAACATCCTGGGCGCGACGTCGGGAGATACCGGCAGCGCGGCCGAGTACGCGATGCGCGGCAAGAAGGGCATCCGCGTGTTCATGCTCAGCCCGCACGGCCGCATGAGCCCGTTCCAGCAGGCGCAGATGTTCAGCCTGCAGGACGCCAACATCCACAACCTGGCGGTCGAAGGCGTGTTCGACGACTGCCAGGACATCGTCAAGGCGGTCAGCAACGACCTGGCCTTCAAGCGCCGCCATCGCATCGGCACCGTCAACTCGATCAACTGGGCACGGCTGCTGGCGCAGGTCGTCTATTACTTCGCCGGCTACTTCCTCGCCACGCGCTCGAACGACGAGCAGGTCAGCTTCGCCGTCCCCTCAGGCAACTTCGGCAACGTCTGCGCCGGGCACGTCGCGCGCATGATGGGGCTGCCGATCGACCGCCTGGTGGTGGCGACGAACGAGAACGACGTGCTCGACGAGTTCTTCCGCACCGGGACCTACCGCCCGCGCGCGACCGCCGAGACGCACGAGACCTCGAGCCCGTCGATGGACATCAGCAAGGCGAGCAACTTCGAGCGCTTCGTGTTCGACCTGCTCGGCCGCGATGGCGCGCGCACGAAGGCACTCTTCGGCGACGCACTGGCGGCCGGGGGCGGCTTCACGCTGACACCGGAGGAGTTCGCCCGCATCGCCGACTACGGCTTCGTCTCCGGCCGCAGCACGCACGCCGACCGGCTGCGCACCATCCGCGAGACCTGGCAGGGCAGCGGCGTGATGATCGACACCCACACGGCCGACGGCGTCAAGGTGGCCCGTCAGCTCCGCCGGACGGGCGAGGCGATGATCGTGCTCGAGACCGCGCTGCCGGCCAAGTTCGCCGCCACCCTCGTCGAGGCGCTGGGGACCGACGCGCCACCGCCGCCCCGGCCGCCGGCGCTCGAGGGTATCGAGTCCTTGCCGCGACGCTGTACCGTGCTGCCGCCCGACGTGGCCCAGGTCAAGGCCTACGTCGAGAGGCATTGCCAGGATGCCTGATCCGAAGCCCCCCCGCACGCCGCTGCTGAGCCTCGACGAGGCGCTCGAGCGCCTGCTCGACGGCGCGCAGGCCCATCGCATCGCGGCCACCGAGACCGTCGGCAGCTTCGACGCCCTCGGCCGCGTGCTGGCCGCCGACGTGCGTTCGCTGCTCGATGTGCCGCCGGCCGACAACACCTCGATGGACGGCTACGCGATGCGCGCCGCCGACGTGCCGGCCGCCGGCACCGTGCTGCCGGTGGCGCAGCGGATCCCCGCCGGGGTCGTCGGCACGACCTTGCCACCGGGCACCGCGGCGCGCATCTTCACCGGCGCCCAGGTGCCGCCGGGTGCCGACGCCGTCGTCATGCAGGAGCAGTGCGAGGCCCTGGCCGATGCGGACGGCGGCCTCGGCCGCGTGCGCATCGACGTCGTGCCGGCCGCCGGCCAATGGGTCCGCCGCCGCGGTGAGGACGTCACCGCCGGCGCCGTCGTGTTGCCCGCC
Organism: uncultured Rubrivivax sp.; assembly: GCA_964595215.1. Lineage (GTDB taxonomy): Bacteria > Pseudomonadota > Gammaproteobacteria > Burkholderiales > Burkholderiaceae_C > Rubrivivax. The sequence continues at coordinate 2,049 of CAZQPN010000145.1, forward strand.
GGCACGCGGCTGACGCCGCAGGCGCTGGGCCTCGCGGCCTCGGTCGGCGCGGCCACGCTGTGTGTCGTGCGCCGTCCGCGCGTGGCGCTGTTCTCGACCGGCGACGAGCTCGTCATGCCTGGCCAGCCGCTCAAGCCCGGCGCGATCTACAACAGCAACCGTTTCACCCTGCGCGGCCTGCTGCAGGCGGCCGGCTGCGAGGTGGTCGACCTCGGCATCGTGCCCGACCGGCTCGACGCCACGCGCGATGCGCTGCGCCGGGCGGCCGCCGACGCCGACCTGATCCTGACCTCCGGCGGCGTCTCGGTCGGCGAGGAGGACCACCTGAAACCCGCCGTGCAGGCCGAGGGCGGCCTGGCGCTGTGGCAGATCGCGATGAAGCCGGGCAAGCCGCTGGCCTTCGGTCACGTCCGGCGCCCGGCGGCGCCGGCGGGCCTCGTGCGCGCCGCAACGCAGGTCGCCGTTGCCGGCATTGAGGGGAGAGCCGGCGGCCAGGCGCTGTTCATGGGCCTGCCGGGCAACCCGGTGTCGAGCTTCGTGACCTTCGTGCTCGCGGTGGCGCCGGTGCTGCGTGCGATCCAGGGCATGCCCGACCCGGCGCCGGCGGCTTACGCGCTGCGCGCCGACTTCGACTGGCCGCGGCCCGATCGCCGGCGCGAGTTCCTGCGCGTGCGCCTGAACGGGCGCGGCGGCCTGGACCTGTTCCCCAACCAGAGCTCCGGCGTGCTGACGTCCACCGTCTGGGCCGACGGCCTCGTGGACACCCCCGCCGGCGCGCCCATCGGGGCCGGCGACACGGTACGCTTCCTGCCGTTGCACGACCTGATCGGACGATGAAGATCCAGCTTCGCTACTTCGCGTCGCTGCGCGAGGCGCTCGGCCCCGGCGAGTCGATCGTCTGGGCCGATGCCCCGGCGGTGCCCACGCTCGGCGCGCTGCGCGACCACCTTGTCGCGCGCGGCGGCCGCCACGCCGAGGCACTGGCGCGCCCACGTCCGGTGCGCTGCGCGCTCGACCAGACGATGAGCGACGAGTCCGCGCCGGTGCACGAAGGCGCCGAGGTCGCGTTCTTTCCGCCGGTGACCGGGGGCTGAGACCGATGACCGCCGCCCGCGTGTCGATCCAGACCGACGACTTCGACCTCTCGGCCGAGGTCGCCGCGCTGCGTGCCGGCGATGCCGGCGTCGGCGCCGTCGCCAGCTTCGTCGGCACGGTGCGCGACCGCAACGACGGCAGCGGCGTCTCGGCGATGGAACTCGAGCACTATCCCGGCATGACAGAGCGCGCGATCGAGGCGATGATCGACGACGCCCACAGACGGTTCGACATCCGTGGCGCACGCGTGGTCCACCGCGTCGGGCCGCTCCAGCCACTCGACCAGATCGTGCTCGTCGTCGTCAGCTCGGCACACCGTGGCCAGGCCTTCCAGGCCTGCGAGTTCCTGATGGACTACCTGAAGACGCAGGCGCCGTTCTGGAAGAAGGAGACCACGCCCGACGGCTCGCGCTGGGTCGACGCCCGCGTCGCCGACGACGCGGCGCTGGCGCGATGGGGCATCGAGGCCGGCAACGCCGGGTGAAGATCAGCCGGCGACCATGGCATCGGCCGGCGCTGCGCCCGGCGCATCAGGCGCCGGCTGTCCGTCAATCGCCGTCGACCTGTCGCACCAGTGCCCGCAAGGCCTGCTGCAGGCCATCGGGCGCCGGCACGCCGAGCGCGGTCAGGCGCTCGTGCTGGTACTGTTGGGCGGCCCGCAGCAGCGGCTTTGCCTTGGCCTGGCCGGCCGGTGTCAGCCGCACCCGCGCGCGGCGGGCGTCGTGCAGGTCGGGCAGCCGCTCGACCCAGCCCTGCGCCGCCAGCCGGTCGAGCGACTTGGTCAGCGTCGGCTGCTTGGCCAGCACCTCCAGCGCCAGCGCGCCCACCGCCAGCGGCTCGCTGTCGGACAGCGTCGCGAGCACGCGCCACTCGAGCGAGTTCAGTCCGGCGGCCCGCACCTGCGGCTCGAAGCCGCGCCACAGTGCGTGGCTGGCGCGCGCCAGCAGGTAGGGCAGGTGGCGGTGGACGAAGCGGTCGGGCGGTGGTCGCTGCGCCGGCATGGTGGAACTCCGGGCTTGCCGTTGATCCATGAATTTTCATATATTTAGGATGCCATGGCGAATTCCATCGAGTCCCGCATGTCGGCGGATGCGCTTTCCGCGGTCGAGCCGCGGGCGCTGCGCGGCGTGCTCGGGCGGTTTGCCACCGGGGTGACCATCATCACCTGCGTCGATGGCGCGGGTGCGCCGGTCGGGCTGACGGCCAACTCCTTCAACGCGCTGTCGCTCGACCCGCCTCTGATCCTGTGGTCGCTGCGTCAGGCCAGCCCCAGCCTGCCGGCCTTCCGCGACGCGCGCCACTTCGCGATCAACATCTTGGCCGAGTCGCAGGTCGAGCTGTCGCGCCGCTTCGCCTCGCCGGTGCTCGACAAGTTCGCCGAGGGGCTGTGGAGCGCCGGGCTGGGCGCGGCCCCCGTGCTCGCCGGCGCCGCGGCGGTGCTGGAGTGCGAGCGCACCGTGCAGCAGGATGCTGGCGACCACGTGCTGTTCATCGGCCGCGTGCTGCGTCTGACCGATCTGGCGACGCCACCGCTGTTGTTCCACGGGGGCCACTACCACATGCTCGGAGAGGTGTTGTGAACGACCGACCGACCGTCAGGAGCTGGCGATGAGCATCGAGCCGAAGTGGATCGCCACCTTCGCCGAGGTCTTCCGCCTCAACGGCGTGCAGCCGGGCGACGCCTGCGCCGTGCTGTCGGAGACACAGTCGCGCCCTGACATCGTCGAGCTCAGCCGGCTCGCACTGGCGCAGATCGGCGCGCGCTGGTTCCACGTCACCGTGCCGACACCACGCCAGAGCGCGCCGGTGCCGGTGCGCTCGACCGGCGCGTCTGACGCCATCGGCCGCCTGGCGCCGGTCGTGCAGGCGCTGGCCGGCAGCGCCTTCGTCGCCGACTGCACGGTCGAGGGACTGCAGCACGCGATCGAGCTGCCCGAGATCCTGAAAGGCGGTGCGCGCGTGCTGGCGATCAGCAACGAGCACCCGGAGATCCTCGAGCGCACCGCGCCGCGCGCCGACGACGAGGCACCGGTGCGGGACGCGATGCGCCGGCTCAAGGCGGCGCGCGAGATGCGCGTCACGTCGGGAGCAGGCACCAACCTGCGCATCGCGCTGGCCGGCGCACGCATCGGTGGCGTCTGGGGCTTTACGACGCGCCCCGGCAGCCTGAGCCACTGGCCGGGCGGGCTGGTGCTGGCCTTCCCGGCCGCCGGCAGCGTCAGCGGCACCCTGGTGCTCGATCGCGGCGACGTCAACCTGACCTTCAAGCGTTACCTGGCCGACCCGGTGCGCCTCCTGATCGAGGACGACCATGTCGTGCGCATCGAGGGCGAGAGCGTCGATGCCGAACTGATGCGCGGCTACTTCGCGGCCTGGGCCGATGCCGCCGCCTACGCCGTCTCGCACGTCGGCTGGGGCCTGAACCGCCACGCGCGCTGGGACGCGATGACCTTCTACGACAAGGCCGATTTCAACGGCACCGAGCTGCGCGCCTTCGGCGGCAACTTCCTCTACTCGACCGGCGCCAACGAGGTCGCCGGCCGCCACACCCTGGGCCACTTCGACCTGCCGCTGCGCGGCTGCACGGTGACGCTGGACGGCGAGGCGGTGGTGCAGGGTGGAGTGCTGGCATGACGGCATCCGCCAGCTTGGCTTTCGACCGCACCGGCCCGGCCGGTGCGCTGCCGGTGCTGCTGCTGCACGGCATCGGCGGCGGGCGCGCGATCTGGCGCGGCACGCTCGACGCCCTCGCGGCGGCCGGCTTCGATGCCGTCGCCGTCGACCTGCCGGGCTATGGCGGCTCGGCGTCACGGCCGGCGGGCGGCATCGACCACATGGCGGCGGCCGTCGTCCGGCTGATGGACGGACTGGACATGCCGTCGGCCGTCGTGCTCGGTCACAGCAGGGGCGGCGCGGTGGCGCAGGCGATGGCGGCCAGCGCGCCGGCGCGCGTCGCCGGCCTCGTGCTGGCATGCACCAGCCCGGCGTTCGGCAAAGCCGACGGCGCCTGGCAGGCGCGCTTCGTCGCCGAGCGCCTGGCACCGCTGGACGCCGGGCTGGGCATGCCTGGGCTGGCCGATGCGCTGGTGCCGCCGATGATCTCGCCCGGTGCGAACGAAGGTGCCGCCGCCGTCGCCCGGGCCGTGATGGCGGCCGTGCCCGAGACCACGTACCGCACCGTGCTGGCGGCGATCGTCGACTTCGACCGCCGCGCGGCACTGCGCGCCATCGCGGTGCCGACGCTGTGCCTGGCCGGCGAGCACGACCGCACTGCGCCGCCGCACGTGCTGCAGGGCATGGCGCAGCGCATCCCGGGCGCCACGTTCGCCTGCCTCGCGAACGCCGGCCACATCGCCAACGTCGAGCAGCCGCGAGCCTTCGCCGATGCCGTCGTCGGTTTCCTGCGCGCATCCTTTCCGCACTGAATCGAGGAGTCCCCGATGGCCCCAGGACACATCGCCGGCAACCCCGCGAAGCTGACCGAACAGCAGCGCGAACTGATCGAGATCGCGGCCACGCTGGGGCGCGAGCGGTTCGCACCGCGCGCGGCGCAGATCGACCGTGACGCCGTCTTCCCTTTCGAGAACTACGCCGACCTGCGCGAAGCCGGCCTGCTGAAGATCTGCGTGCCGCGCGACCACGGAGGCCTGGGCGCCGACTTCGCGACCTACGTCATGGTTGCGGCCGAGATCGGCCGCCACTGCGGCGCCACCGCGCTGACCTGGAACATGCACGTGT
>CAZQPN010000146.1:0-6878 GCA_964595215.1 uncultured Rubrivivax sp.
GCGGCCTACCACTGGGACATGCGCCGCATCCTGGCCTTCCACATCGTCAGCCAGATCGGCTACATCCTGCTGGGCATCGCGCTGGGCGGCCAGGCGGGCAACGCGGCCACGCTGTTCTACACCGTGCACCACATCGTCGTGAAGGCCAACCTGTTCCTCATCGCGGCCATCGTCTGGCGCCTGACGGGCAGCTACGACCTGCGCCGCATCGGTGGCCTGTACGCCGCGCGGCCATTGCTGGCGGTGCTGTTCCTGATACCGGCGCTGTCGCTCGTGGGCATCCCCCCGCTGTCGGGCTTCTGGGCCAAGCTGATGATCCTGCAGGAGGCGTTGGCGCAGGGCCGCTGGGTCTGGACCTTGGTCGCGCTCGTCGTCAGCGTGCTGACGCTGTACTCGATGATGAAGATCTGGATGGAGGCGTTCTGGAAGCGGCACCCGGATGCGGCCTGGCAGCCGCCGCGTGACACCCGCCTCGGGCCTGCCTGGGCGGCCACCTGGGGCCTGGCGGCCGTCACGCTGGCCATCAGCCTCAACCCGCAGCCGCTCGTGGCCTACGCACAGGCGGCGGCGCGCACCCTCGGAGGCGGCTGAAGTGAAACGACCCCCACGCTCGGCCACGGTCGCGGCCCCCCGCGGGCACTGTCGGCGCCTGCTGGCGGCCGGGCACCACTGAAATGAAACGATCGGTCACCACCCGCCCGGTCGCGGCCATCGTGCTGCTGGCGCGCTTCCTGCGCGCCGTGCTGGTGTCGGGGCTGCAGACCGTGGCCGTCATCCTGCGCGCCGGCAAGCCCGGTGGACAGCCGCCGCCGGTGGCGCTGTTGCGTGTGCGCTTCGCACCGATGAGCGAACAGGGCGCGGCGCTGCTGGGGTGCATGGTCTCCCTCACCCCGGGCACGACGACGCTCGACATCGACATGGAACGCCGCGAACTGCTGCTGCACGTGCTGGACGCATCGGACACCGACGCCCTGGTGGCCGGCATCCGGCAGGACTTCGAGCCCGGACTCGTCGCCCTGTTCGGGAGACGGCCGTGACCGGCGTGGTCCTCACCCTGCTGGTGGTCGGCGCCCTGCTCGCCGCGGCGCTGGCCACCGTGCGCATCGTCGGCGGGCCGACGCACGCCGACCGCGTCGTTGCGCTCGACATCTTCCTGGCCGCCGCCGTCGCGCTGGCCGTGGCGGCCTCGCTGGCCACCGGGCGCACCGTGTTCCTGGACGTGGCGATCGGGCTGGCACTGGTCGGCTTCGTGGCCACCATCGGCTGGGCGCGGCTGATCGAGCGCGCGCCGGCCGATCGCCCGCCGAGCGGGCGTGCACCGCGACCCGACGGCGCGGGCGACGCGCGGGAGGCCCGACGATGAACGCGATCGGCGCGCTCTTGCTGGTCGCCGGCACCGCACTGCTGGTGGTCGCGGCCTGGGGCGTGATCACGCTGCCGGACGCGCTCGCGCGCCAGCACGCGGCCACCAAGGCCGGCACGCTGGCACTGGCACTGGTGTGCGCCGGCGCCGCGCTGTGGATGCCCGACGGCGAGTGGCTGTGGCGGCTGCTGCTGATCCTCGGCTTCCTGCTGGCCACGCTGCCGGTGGCCTCGCACCTGCTGGCACGCGCCGCGGCGCGCGAGGCCGGGCTGGACGACGCGATCCGCGACGCGCCACTGGTGGGGGACGACCCGGCCGCCTGAGCCGGCGCGCCGCGGTCGGCGCCGGCGCGCGGTGGACCGGCGCCGCAGGCGCGTTACGGGTGCGGCTGTCCCGGCGGCACCGGTGCCTCGGAAGGCGAGCGCAGGTGCAGCGCCGCCTTGGCCATCAGGTTAGCCGACACCGGCGCGGTGATGAACAGGAAGAGCGTGATCAGCAGCTCGTGCAGACCGTAGCTGCCCTGCCCCCAGTTGGCCGCCATGCTGGCGATCAGCACGCCGCCGACGCCCAGCGTCGTCGCCTTGGTCGGCGCGTGCAGCCGCATGTAGAAATCGCGGAAGCGCAGCATGCCGATCGCGCCGACGAGCGCGAACACGCCGCCGACGACCAGCATCGCCGCGATGACCGCCTGCCAGGCCCAGTGCAGTTCGTCCAGTGACATCGCTCGATCCTCCTCGTCACTCGATCACGTCGCCGCGGCTCAGAAAGCGCGCCAGCGCGACGGTGGACACGAAACCCAGCAGCGCGATCAGCATTGCCGCCTCGAAATACAGCTCGGTGCCGAACCGGATGCCCAGCAGGATCACCATCGCGACCACGTTGATGTACATCGTGTCCAGCGCCAGCACGCGGTCCGGCACCTCCGGGCCGCGCAGCAACCGCCAGACGCACAGCACCAGCGCGGCACCGACGGCGACAAAGGCGAAGTTCAGGGCCCATTCGACGATCATCCGGTGGCTCCTTCGAAGATGCGGCGCAGCGCGAGCTCGTAGCGCTGCTTGATCTGCGCGGCCATCGCGGCCGGGTCGTCGCAGTCCAGCGCGTGGACGAGGATCAGGCCCTGCGCCTCGTCGATGACGCAGGACACGGTGCCCGGCGTCGTCGTGATGATGGTGGCCAGCAGCGTGATCGCCGTCGGGTGGGTCGCGTCGACCGGTACCGGGACCCACGCCGGCCGTGGCTTCGACGCCGGGTTCAGCACGATGCGCGCCACCGCGAGGTTGGACACCACGATGTCCCACAGCACGATGGCCATGAAGCGCAGGATCAGCGCCGGTTCGCGCGGCCGCACGGCCGGGCCGATGAAGCCGTCCACCAGCTTGGGCAGGACGAGCCCCAGCACGGCCGCCGTGATCAGCTGCGCCGGCGCCAGGCTCTGCTGCAGCAGCAGCCAGACCGCGGCCAGCAGGCCCGACAGCGCCGGGTGCGGCAGCCAGCCTCGGCCCCGCGCTGCGGCGCGGTCACGGGTCGGGTTCGGCATCAGCGGCCCTCCTGTGTGGCGCCGCCGCGTGGCGGCTTGGCGTCGACGCGATACGGGCGCGTCGTATCGATCGCTTCGCCGCGCTCGCCGAGCACCGCTCGCGCATAGGCAGCGCGGTCGCCCAACTGGGCGGCGGCAGCTGCGGTGTAGCGCTGGATCGGGGCGGCGAACACGCTCATCGCCACCGTGGCGGCCAGCAGCAGCAGCGTCGCCCCGACGAGCTGGGGGCTGGCACCCGAGGACCCGCCCACCGGCAGGTCGTCGTGCACATGCCAGAACAGAATGCTGCCCGCGCGCGCCAGGCCGACGAGCGTGAAGAAGGCGACGACGAGCACCACGCTCCACACGAGCAGTTGCGACGGGTGGACGCTGGCGGCCTCGAGGATCATCAGCTTGCCGATGAAGCCCGGCAGCGGCGGCAGCCCGGCCGCCGACGCCGCCGCCAGCAGCAGCATCAGTCCCAGCAACGCCGGCTGCGCCAACGGCGAGGCCGGCACCAGCAGGTCGGCGGCGTCGCCGCGCTGGGCGGCGACGAGTTCGGTCAGCAGGAACAGGCCGGCGATCACCAGCGTGCTGTTGATCAGGTAATAAAGCGCCGCCGACCACGCTGCCGGGGTGAACAGTCCCACCGTGGCCAGGATGGTGCCGACCGAGGACACCGTCAGCCAGGCCACCAGGCGCTCCATGCTGCGCGCCGACAACGCCCCAAGGACACCGACCGCGCTGGTGGCGAGCGCCAGCGGCAGCAGCACTGGCTCCGCCGTCAACGCGGCATCGCCCGCCGTGGGCCCGAAGACCACGCCATGCACGCGCCAGATCGCGTAGACACCGACCTTGGTCATGATGGCGAACAGCGCCGCCACCGGCGGACTGGCCGCGGCGTAGGTGGCCGGCAGCCACATCGACAACGGCATCAGGGCCGCCTTGAAGCCGAACACCACCAGCAGCAGCAGCGCCGCGGCCTGCAACACCACCGATTCCGGCGCCGTCACCTCCGGCACGCGCAGTGCAAGATCGGCCAGGTTGAGGGTACCGGTCTTGGCGTAGATCAGCGCCACACCGACCAGGAACAGCGCCGAGGCGGTCAGATTCAGCACCACGTAGTGCACGCCGACGCGGAAGCGCTCGCGCCCATGGCCGTGCACCATCAGCACATAGCTGGCGATCAACAGCACCTCGAAGAACACGAAGAGGTTGAATAGATCGCCGGTGACGAAGGCACCGTTCAGCCCCATCAGCTGGAACTGGAACAGGGCATGGAAGTGGCGCCCGTGCGCGTCCCAGCCGCCACAGGCATACCAAAGCACCGGCAGCGCCACGAGCGCGGTCAGTAGCACCATCAGCGCGCCCAGCCGGTCGATCACGACGACGATGCCGAAGGGCGCCTGCCAGTCGCCGACCTCGTACGCGCGGATGTCGCCGCCAGCGGCCTCGGCCACCAGCCGTGCGGCGATGACGAGGCCGAGCGCGACCGAGGACAGCGCGATGCGGCGCGCCCATAGCAGCTTGTGGTGGCCGTGCCCGGCGTGGTCGTCACCACCGTGGTCGCCGATGAGCAGCAGCACGATGGCGGTGGCCGCCGGCAGCAGCACGGGCAGGATCGGCAGATGTTCGGCGAACCAGCTCATGGCCGACCCCCCGCGCTGCGACCGGACGGTCCGTCCCTGCCTGCGGCCCCGTCGACGTCAGGACGGCCGTCCACGTGGTCGGAGCCGTTCTCGTGCCGGCTGCGCAGCGCCATCTCGATGATGAAGCCGGTGGTCGCGAAGCCGATCACGATCGCCGTCAGCACCAGCGCCTGCGGCAGCGGGTCGGCCACGCCTGCGCCGTCGGTCAGGATCGGCGCCGCCGCGCTCCACAACCGGCCCATCGCGAAGATGAAGACGTTGACCGCGTAGCCGATCAGCGTCAGTCCCAGCACCACAGGAAAGGTCCGTCCGCGCAGCAGGAGGTAGATGCCCACGGCCACCACCCACCCGATGCCGGTGGCCACCAGGAACTCCATGCTCAGGTTCATCGCCAGGCCCTCCGCACCTTGGCCGGCTCCTTGCTGGCCGCGCCCAGCACTGACAGCATCAGCAGCGTCGCACCGACCACGGTGACGTAGACACCGAGGTCGAACAGGGCGGCGGTGGCCAGCGGCAGCTCACCGAGGAGCGGCAACGTCGGGTTTCCGTGGGCGCTGGTCAGGAAGGGCTTGCCGAAGACGAACGCGCCGACCCCGGTGAGCCACGCGATGCCCAGCCCGATGCCGATCCAGCGCGTGAATCGACGGCCCGCTACACCGTGCAGGACAGCCTCGGCACGCGACTGCCCGAGCGCCATGAACTGGAGCACCAGCGCCACCGCGGTGATCAGCCCGGCAATGAAGCCACCGCCGGGCAGGTTGTGGCCGCGCCAGAAGATGAACGCGCTGACGACGAGCGCCATCGGCAGCACGACGCGCGCGGCCATGCGCAGCATCAGCGGCTCCTGCCCGTAGCTCCAGGCTCGGCCGTCGGGGTCGGCAGCGGGCCGGCGCGCCCGCATGCCGTCGAGCAGCGCCAGCACGCCCACCGCCGCGATGCCCAGCACCGTGATCTCGCCGAAGGTGTCGTAGCCGCGGAAGTCGACCAGGATCACGTTGACCGCGTTGGTGCCCCCGCCCATTGGGAGCGACTGCTCCAGGAAGTACCAGGAGATCGACTCGTGATCGCGGGTGAGCATCAGCCAGGCCACCCACGCCATACCCCCGCCGCCGGCGGCCGCGAGGATGGCGTCGCGCCAACGGCGCGCCGCGCCGCTCTCGCGCGGCGTGATGGCCGGCAGCAGCGCCAGGCCCATCAGCAGCAGAACCGTCGAGACGACGTCCACCGACAGCTGGGTCATCGCCAGGTCTGGCGCCGACAGCGCGACGAAGGCCAGCGACGCCACCAGCCCGACGGCGCCGGTCAGTATGACGGCTGCAAACCGCTGGCGGTGCTGCGTCAGCAGCGCGACACCGACGACGAACAGCATCAGCCAGACCCCGAGCGCCACCGGCGGCGCAGGCAACAGGGTGCGTTTGTCGGCGGTCAGACCCTCGCCCGGGCCGGTCAGAAAAGGCAATGCCCCCAGCACCACGGCCGTGGCCACCATCCAGGCGGCGTAGCGCTGCAGCGAGCCGTTCTCGAGCAGGCGGGTGGCCCGGCCGGCGATGCTGAACAGCCCGTCGGTCAGGGCCCAGAACACCGCCTTGCCGCCGCGTCCGCTGGGCAGGTAGCGGTGCAGCCATCCATCGCGCTGCAGCCCGAAGTACAGCGCCGCGCCGCCGGCCACCGCGATCGCCGACATCGCCAGCGGCACGTTGAACCCGTGCCACAGCGCGAGCTGGAAGTCCGGCGCCGGTGCGCCCAGCACCGCCGAGGCGGCGATCGTCACCAGCGGGCCGGCGATGAGCATCGGCAACAGGCCGACGGCGACGCAGATCGCCACCAGCAGCATGGCCGGCGCCTTCATGCCCAGTGGCGGCTCGTGGGGGTGCGCGTTCGGCAGGTCCTTCGGCGGGCCGTTGAAGAAGGTGTCGTGCACCAGGCGCACCGAGTAGGCCATCGAGAACAGGCCGCCCAATGTCGCCAGCACCGGCACCGCCCAGCCGAAGTCGCCCCACATGCGGCCGCCGGCACGCAGCGCCTCGTCGAGCATCATCTCCTTGCTGATGAAGCCGTTGAAGGGCGGCAGCCCGGCCATCGCGGCCGAGGCGATCAGCACGATCCAGCCCATCACCGGCATCAGCACGAACAGGCCGCCGAGCTTGCGCATGTCGCGCGTGTGCGTCTCGTGGTCGACGATGCCGGCGCTCATGAAGAGCGCCGCCTTGAAGCTGGCGTGGTTCAGGACATGGAACACCGCGACCACCGCCGACATCGGCGAGGCCAGCCCGATCAGGAAGGTGATCAGACCCAGGTGGCTGACGGTGGAGTAGGCCAGCAGCCCCTTCAGGTCGTGCTTGAAGAG